>VBGQ01000153.1 GCA_005882055.1 Chloroflexota bacterium | reverse complement strand
ACTCGCCAGCTCCCCCATCTGCCCGATGACGCTGCCAAGCGCACCCGCGGCAGAGCGCGCCGCCTCGAGCTGCTCGCGGTCCGCAGGCACCACGCCGTCGATCATGGCCTGGAGCTGCGACTCGAGGACGGTAGCCGGAGTCGCCAGGTCGTGGGCCACATCGCTCGCCGCCCGGCGCCGGAGCGATTCGGAGCGCTGGAGGCGGTCCGCCATGAGGTTGAACGCCTCCGCTAGTTCGCTCGACTCACCATCTGGCCCTCCCCGGGCGCGAGCGGCCAGGTCGCCTTCGCCGAGCCGATGCGCGGCGTCCACCACGCTGCGCAGGGGACGCATCAATCGGTTGGTGCCGTACGTGGCCAGCAGCACGATGCCGATCAGGCTGAGCAGCCCCGCGCCGACGAGGGTCAGGTTGAACAGCCGCAGGAATCCGCGGTCGGCAACGCCGGCCGGTAGATCGGCGTGCAAGGTGCCGAGCGGCTGACCATCTGACGTGATGGGGGCGTCCAGGCTCACCAGGTCACCCGATGGACGCCGCCCGGCCGCCACGACCACGCGTCCATTCGGCCCGAGGACGGTCACAACCCCACCCAGGCTGGTTGCGAGCCGTTGGACCTGGGTGCGAACGCGCACGGCGGGCGCGGGGCGAGAGATGGCATCCACCAGCGCATCGGCGGCCGTCTGGAGCCGTTCCTGCTGCTGGGCCGCCAGCTCCGACTGGTAACCGGAGCTGACCACGCGGTTCACGACGAGGCCGATCACCAGCAGCACCACCAGCACGATGGCACCCAGCAGCAGCCCGAACCGCCACGCCAGGGAACCCTTGGGACCGCTTGGCGCGCTCATCCCGCGTCTCGGGTCGCCACCAGCCGGTAGCCGACCTGCGGCACCGTCTCGATCAGCCACGGCGCTCCGGCGTCATCCCCAAGCTTGCGGCGCAGGTTGGCGACGTGCACGTCGACGACCCGGTCGTAGACCTCGTCCGGCCGTCGCGCGACCGACTCCAGGAGCTGCTCCCGCGTCAGGACCGTGCCAGGATTGCGAGCCAGGGCCGCGATCAACCGCGCTTCCCCGGGCGTCAACCGACCGGACCCGTGGGAGGACGGATCCGCTCCCGCCAACGTGTAGCGTCGGCTCACCGGATCGACCACCAACCGACCGCCTTCGAGCGAGATGATCTCCTCCGCACGGGGGCGATTCGGCGCGGCCCTCCGCAGGATGGCCGCGACCCGAGCCGTCAGCTCGTGCGGGTTGAACGGCTTGGCCAGGTAGTCGTCGGCACCCATGCGCAGGCCGGCTATGCGCTCGGCATCGGTTCGCTTGGCCGACGTGATCAGGATCGGGACGTCACCCTGCTCGCGGAGACCCTCGAGCACGCTCTCTCCCTGCATCGCGGGCAGCATCAGGTCCAGGATCACCAGGTCGGCGCCCTCCGCCGCGTAGGCCGCCAGCGCGGCGCGGCCATCGCCGACATCGGTCACTCGGTGCCCTTCTCGCTCCAGGTAGAGGCGGAGGAGCGACCGCAGGCGCGACTCGTCCTCCACGATCAGGATGTGCGCTGGCTCGGCCATCGGCGCATCCTAGACGGCGGGTGATTCAGGAGATGTCAAGACCCCGGACCCTGATCTTGATCCCTTCTTCACGCCATGGACCGATGCTCTGTGCGAGTTCGAGCGCGGCCACCATCACTGTTCCGAGGTATACATAGACCGATGAGACACCTGAAGATCGCTGGTTTCGCCGGTGCGCTGGTCGTGTCGGCGATCGTCGGCGGCACGTTGATGAGCACCGTTCTGGCGAAGCCAGGTGCGCCCGCCGCAAGCGGCACGGCCGGAAGCCTCGCCGTCGACAGCACGGTCGGCAAGTATTGCCAGACCTTCCTCGATGAGTTCGCCAAGCAGCTCGGCGTCGACGTGTCGGCCCTGACGCCGGCCGCCAAGGCAGCCGCCGACGCGGCGATCGACAAGGCGGTCGCCAACGGCGACCTGCCCAAGGCCATCGGCGACGCCATGAAGAAGCGCATCGCGAATGCGAACGGAGATGGCTGCGCCCTCTTCGGCGCCCGATTCCGCCACCTGGAGAAGAGCACCGTCAAGCGGGGAATCGGTCTCGACCTCGGCCAGGCCGCGGCCTCGTCGCTGCACCTGACGGTCGACCAGCTGAAGGCCCAGCTGAAGAGCGGCAAGTCACTGAAAGACATCGCCAAGGACCAGAACGTCGACTACGCCACGGTCACCGGCGCCATCGAAAGCGCCGCCAAGGCGGACCTGGACAAGCTGGTCAAGGCTGGAACCATCACCCAGGAACGTGAGAAGGCGATGCTGGACCGGCTGGACCAGGCCCTCAAGAACGGCAAGCTCTGGGGTCGACCGGGGCGTGACAAGAACTCCGCCCCGTCCGCGCCAGTCTCGAGCCCCTCGGGGTCCGCTTCGTCCAGCTGAGCCTGCAGGCGAACCACACCGTCTCGTTTGGGCCGCTCCGTCTCGGGGCGGCCCTTTTGGGTGCCTCCCTCAATCGGCTCCGAGCTCCCTGGAGGTACCCTTCACCGCATGACCAAGATCGGCTACGCGGCCATGCTCGAGCAGTTCCACCCCACCGATCTCCTCGACTGGTGCGCACAGGCAGAGTCGGCTGGATTCAGCGCCGGGTTCATGGTGAGCGAGCACTTCCATCCGTGGACACCGCAACAGGGCAACGCAGCGTTCGCCTGGTCGTTCATGGGAGCGCTCGGCCAGCGAACCAGCCTTCCGTTCGGGACCGCGGTGACCTGCCCCGGATTCCGATACCACCCCGCAGTGATAGCCCATGCCGCCGCGACGCTGGCCGCCATGTACCCCGGGCGCTTCTGGCTGGGACTCGGAGCTGGAGAGGCACTCAACGAGCACGTGGTCGGCGGCTACTGGCCGGAGATCGGGATCCGCAGCGCGATGCTGTTCGAGGCCATCGAGGTCATCAACAAGCTCTTCAGCGGGGATGTCGTCCGGCACAAGGGCGAGCATTTCAGCCTCGAGTCGGCGAAGCTCTACACCCGACCCGAGCAGCCCGTCCCGGTCTACGTCGCGACCGCCGGCCCGCTCAACGCCAAGCGCACCGGTCGCAACGCGGACGGCATGATCACCGTGGGCGCCGCCGACGAGAAGATCCAGATGCTCTGGGACCGCTTCGCCGAGGGAGCTCGAGAGGCGGGAAAGGACCCGACGACCATGCCCAAGCTCCTGCAGATCCACGTCTCTTGGGCGCCCAGTCGGGAGGAGGCGGAGAACAACGCGGTGACGGAGTGGCCGAACGGTGGGATGCCGTTCCCCAAGCAGGACATCCGCAATCCCGAGGATTTCGCGGCCATGGCCAAGACGGTGAGCCCTGAGAGCTTCACCAATCGGGTCCTGGTCAGCGACAGCGCGGACGACCACGCGGCCCACATCCAGGGCTTCATCGACACCGGATTCGACGAGATCCACGTCCACAACGTGGGTCGCAACCAGTCCGATTTCATTCGCTTCTACGGCGAGCACGTGCTGCCCCAGCTGAAGCTCGACTGACCAGCAAGACCGATGCGCCTGGATCCGCACGAGGCGCGGCGCCGCTTCGCGACCGGCAGGGTCGCCTCCATGGCCACCCTGCGGACCGATGGCACGGCCGCCCTGGTCCCCATCGTGTTCGAGGTCATCGGTGACCGGGTCGTGTCACTGGTCGATCCGAAACCGAAGCGAACCCCGGAGCTCGCCCGGCTGCGCCACATTGCCCGCGACGCGCGCGTTTCCCTGCTCGTCGACCACTACGACGAGGACTGGGAACGATTGTGGTGGGCGCGCGCGGAGGGCGTCGCGCAGGTCCTTGGTAAGGGGCCGAAACGGGATGAGGCGCTCGCCCGCCTGCGAGCCAAGTACGCGGCGTACAAGACCCTGGAGGATGCGTTCGGGGACGCGGTGATCGTTGAGGTCGGCAGGTGGAGCGGCTGGAGCGCGAGCTAGGACCTACTCGGCGTAGTCCCAGATCCGAAGGTTGCCCGGCTCGAGGCGGATGACCGGTCCGTCATCGGGCATCGAGTCCGCGAACCGGTCCGCCGCGGCGGCATCGGTCATGTAGCGGTGACTCGTGCGCCGCACGATGTCCCGGTAGCCAGTCCGCAGGACCTTCGCCTCGCCGCGCACCTCAACCCCGCGCAGGTCACCGGAGCTCTCGCAGACGACCATGGAGATCCGCGGGTCGCGCTCGATCAGCCGCAGCTTCCCCTGGCCCTCGAGCGAGACCCAGACGTTGAAGCCTCCATCCCGGAACTCGTGCCAGACCGGGGTCAGCAGGATGCTTCCGTCAGGCCGGTGCAGACCCATGACCGCAACAAGCGGCAGCTCCAACAGGTCGCCGATGTCGTCAAGAGTCAGGTTGCGTCGCATGTCTGGTATGGTCGCCGAAATGCTCAGGTCCCCGCTCGCCGATGCGTTCGCCCACCACGTCTGGGCCACGCTCCGATTGATCGACGTCTGCGCGGCTCTCCGAGACGAGCAGCTGCAGGCCACCGCGCCGGGCACCTATGGCTCGATTCTCGAGACACTCCGCCACCTCGTCGCCAGCGATCGGAGCTATCTCGCCCTCCTGTCCGGGGGGCGGGTGGAACGCGTGGACGATGAGGCCCTGCCTCTCGCTGACGTTCGCGCCGTCATGGTTGAAGATGGACCGGAATGGGCGCGCGTCGTCGCAGAGCTCGACGATCCCGATCGTCTCATCGTGCGGCGCCGGCCGGATGGGTCGTCGAACCGAGCGCCCGCCGGCATTCGTCTTGCGCAGGCGCTGCACCA
>VBGQ01000152.1 GCA_005882055.1 Chloroflexota bacterium | reverse complement strand
ATCGTGATCGGGATGATCCGCGAGCTGCTCGAAGAGATCCGGCAGGGACGACGGCAGCGCGTTGATGACGTGCGGCCGCGAATGCCCCGCGGGTGGCGGTACGCGCTCGAGCGCTGTGTCACGAACGTCCCGTTGCGCATCCTGTCGACGGCCGTCGTGATCCACGAGATGAAGCGTGGCCGTCCGTTGATCTACGTCGACTACACCGGATACGACGAGATCTCCCATCACGCAGGACCCGGCCGACTCGACACCCACGGTGCCGCCGAGAAGATCGACCGCAGCATCGGCGACATCCTGAGCGTTGCGAGGCGCACGCGGCGTCGCTATCAGCTCGTGGTCCTCTCCGATCACGGTCAGGCGCTCGGACCCACGTTCCGACAGCGGTATGGAGTCACCTTGGTTCGCTTGATCGCCGAGCTAACCGGCGGAGGAATGCCACTCGACGGTGCCACGGAACCCGCGGAGTACACCGACGGCTTCGAGCGAATTCGTCGTCATGTCCTGGGACCTCGCCTGGCGTCGACGCTCGAGGGACTGCTCGAGCGCCGACCAGGCAGGACTCACCATCGGGCCAGCCGACTCGCCGACAGCCGCGGTGCGCCCATGGGCTCTCCCACGGACGCTCAGGTCGCACGCGTCGTGGTGTGCGCATCCGGCAATCTCGGGCTCGTCTATTTCACGGCGGTACGGGAGCGCATGATGCGAGAAGACATCGAGGGCGAATTTCCCGGTCTGATCCAGGCGCTGATCGACCATCCGGGAATCGGAGTCGTCGTCGTGCGATCGGGCGAGGGCCTGATCGCAATCGGGGATGTTGGGACCAACTACCTCGACGAACGCCGCGTCATCGGGACGGATCCCCTCGCAGTCTACGGGCCCCACGCCGCTGAGGGCCTGATCGGCGTCGCCGGCTTCCCTAACTCCGGCGACATGATCGTCATCGGTCCCTACGATCCGGCGACCCAGGAGGTGGTCTCCTTCGAGGAGCTAGTCGGCTCCCACGGCGGCCTGGGCGGTCCGCAGAACGAGGCGTTCATTGCCTATCCGTCAATGTGGCGCCTCGAGCAAAAGCCGCTCGTGGGAGCGCCGGCGGTCAACGCTCAGCTGAGGCGCTGGTTGTCCGAGACTTCGCCGGAGCAATGACCGTCAAGGCGGCGGGACGGACGGACGCGGTGATCGGCGTCGTCCCGATCACGCTGCCATCTACCTCGACCAGCCGGGTTGACTTCACCTCGATGCGGATCTCGCGGGCCTTGGCTCGGTAGGCATGCCCGTTGGGGCTCTCGCCTGGCTCGCCCTGGCGGAGCGCCTCCCACCCAGATCGCAGGCCTCGCAGGGCTCCCGACGCACTGATGGCAATCACATCGAGGTAGCCATCATCAGGCTCGACCTCCAGGCGCGGCTCGACAGCGAGCCCCACCCCTCCGAAGTTGGCGAGGAACACCTGGGTCGCCCTCATGCTGGTGCGCCGCCCGTCGAGGGTGATCCGGTGACCAACGTTGCGAACGCGCTTCCTCTGGCCGATGGCGCTGGCGACGTAGGCCAGCTTCCCCCAGCGAAGCTTGGCGCGCTTGGATGTCTGCTTCATGACCTCAGCATCGAAGCCCACGCCGCACGCGACGGTGAACAGCTCGCGCTTGCCATGCACGCGTAGGTGACCGATATCGATCTGCCGATGGTCGCCGTGGACCAGGATCTCGGCGGCCTGCTCTGTGCCGCGGGGAATTCCGAGGTTGCTGGCCAGGAGGTTGCCGGTACCCATGGGGATGATGCCGAGCGCGACCTTCTTGCCGGCGAGCACCTGGACGACCTGCAAGACGGCTCCATCGCCACCTACCGCCACGACGACATCGGTGCCTGCCTTCACCGCGCCCTTCGCTCGCCGACGCAGATCGCTCTTACGGTCGACCAGGCAGGTCTCGACCTTCCAGCCCGCCGCATCTAGGCGCACCTTGGTCTCGTGGACTGCTTGTCCCATCCGGCGACCCTTTCGGCGTCGAGCGATGACGAACGCCCGTGTCATTTGGCCGCCGCCGCGCGCCGGCCTACGCGCCTCCTGGCCTCCCGTACGACTCTGCCCCAGTTCCACCAGTTGGGTCGCGCCCGGAACGCGGCACCGACGACGAGCAGCCAGGCGATCCCGGCGAGGATGCCGCCGACGACATCCGTGAGGTAGTGGAAGCCGAGATAGATGCGGCTCACCCCGACGCCCAGCGCGAGCACCACGGCGACAGTCAGCGCCACGAGGCCGATGCGCCGGCCGAACACCGACCACAGGATCACCGCCAGCGCGATGTAGAACACGACCGCGTTGGTCGTGTGGCCGCTCGGAAAGCTGTAGTCGGGAAGCACGCGAGCCCACTCAAGCCTGGGCCTCGGGCGCTCGAAGATCAGCTTCATGGTCGCCTCGAGGGCCAGGGCACCGCCACTCGCGAGTCCCAGGAACACGGCGGCGCCGTACCTCCGCTGCCGGAGCAAACCGGCTACGACCGCCACGAAAATCGGGACGATGACGAAGCTCGTGCCCATGGTCGTCAAGATATTCATGAAGGCATCCATGCCCGGCGATGCCAGCGCGTGCAGGAACGGGGTCGCCAAGGTGTCGAGCGCGAAGACCTCGTGCTCGCGGACCCCGTCAGCGATGGAACCGAACAGGAAGACGCTGGCGACCAGCCCCACAAACCCCACCAGCACGGTGGCAGTTGCGGTGCTGACGGGAGGCCGCTGGACGTCCCGTTTGGTTGTGCGCTTGTCGGCATCGACGCGCCCGAGTGGGCCAGCCTCGGTCTTGAGTCCCGGTTTGTGTTGCGCCTTCGTCTGGGTCATGACTTGACTGCCCCTGAGCGTTTTGGTTTTGCCGGAGGCGTATCGGCCCACGAACCTGGCCTGGTCAGCCAGGCGTAGATGGCCAGGGCGCCCGCGCCACAGAGCAGACCCGCCAGGACGTCGGTCGGGTAGTGAGCGCCGAGGGCGATGCGGGCAACGCCCACCAGCACCACCTGGAGCGCCACGACGATGGGGGCCGCGAGGCGGACGGCGAACGGCCACGCGCCGCGCCAGATACGGAGGGCGACGGATCCCACGATGGTCAACGCCTCGAGGACGTGCCCCGATGGATAGCTGTAGATCACGCCCGGGATTCCGGCCGCGGTGCCGGCCTCTGGCCGGAGGCGCAGCGTGAACTGCTTGACGCCTTCGCTGGTCGCGCTCACGGCCGCGAAGAGGAGCAGGACGACCAACGCCTCGCGCCGTCGCTTGTTCACGAACAGCCAGATGACGAAGGCACCAGCGATGACGAAGAGCGGAATGTTGGCCGTCTCGGTGAGGACCTTCCAGACAAGCGGATCGACATTCCAGCCATGCATCACGGCCAGCAACGGCTGGTCGAACGGAAAGACGATCCGGGCGTGTATGGCGACGGTGAGCAACGCAAAGCCGAGGATTGCCACGAACGCGATGACCAACCAGACGGCGCTGGCTCTGCCCGATCGGGCTCCGCCCCGCTTTGCGTCGCGGCTCATGTCGAGCCTCTTGGTGCGCGGGATCGCTTGTGGGCGAGAACATCGCGCTCGATCTGTAAGCGCATCCGGTAGAGGGTGTCCCATTCCTCCGTCGAGACCGGGAGCTCGGTCAGCCGCCGGTCTATCGCCTCGAAGGCAGACCTGGAAACCGCCCGCGGACCATCGCCGTTTGGGCTCGCGAGCTTGGCAATCTGGTCCTCGAGCTTCTGCGCCTCAGCACTCATGGTCAGATGGGCCGATGTGGTCGCCAACCTGGAGACCATGGCCGCCCGCGCCCTGGTTCGGTCTCGGGCCTTACCGGAGATGGCAATGTCCGACGGGTACACCCCGATCCTCATGCCGCGTCCGGTCAGCTCGATCAGCCGGTCCGGTCGCAGCTTGCGGACGTTTTCGCCGGCAAAAGTGGTGAGGACGCGCGCCGGCAGTGTGAGCACCCAGGCTGCGTCCTTGGCCGCAAGCTTGATGTCCGCGGAGGCCAGGGCATGCTGCAGATCGTCCACCAGCTGCTCGTACCCGCCTAGCTTGACCACGATGGGGACGTGCGTCTCGGACCAACCGTGTCGCAGGCTCCTGATCTTCCGTGCGAGACCCACGCCCGCCAGGAATAGGAGGAGGCCGCTGATCAGAGGCGCCAGGATGTAGCCGCGGAGCAGTTCCAGGACGACGGCGAATCCCGCCGGACGCTCGCCCTCCGTGGGCACGAGATAGCCGCACAGGCCCACGCACACGGGCAGGACGACGACGGCAAGCGCGAGTCCGAGGACGAGCCACGTATTGAGGAGCGCCGGATGGGGTGTCGTGGAGAGCAGTAGTCCGGCGACCCTCGGTATGAGCAGGCTCACCAGCGTCACGATCCAGAGAAGGGACGCCGCCATCATCAGGATCAGGTAGATCTGGTGGGACTTGGGTACCCGGCCGAATAACAAGCTGCTCGCCCATGAGAGCGCGCTCGTCAAGAGGTCGCCGGCGATGCGGCCGACGACCCCGACGGCGGAGACCAACATGGTCATGCCGGTCCCAACTCAAATAGCGGAATACGGCAGGCTTTGGGGCGCGCTGATCGCTGCGTTGGGCGCCACGATCCGCGATCCGCGCGCGGTACCGACTAACCGCGCAGGCGCCCTCGCCCGAAGAAACCGAGCAAGAAGAGCACCACGAGCACGAC
>VBGQ01000151.1 GCA_005882055.1 Chloroflexota bacterium | reverse complement strand
ACCACTCAGAGTGGTCAGGGGAGCAGGAATCTGCCCGATCTTGTCGTTGGTACGCCCCGGAGTAGTAGAGCGAATGACCTGTGGGCGACGCCGCTCCTGGATGGGCATGCCGCTCTCCGGGTCGATGCGCACCACCCCAGCGCGGTCGAGAACGTCCGGCGGGTCATTCCACGCTCCGGGGGAGCCATTGTCGCGGGGATCTGGCAGATCCAGCGAAGCGGCGAGGGGCGCAGGCCCGTATCGCTGCCGCTCCCAGCTCTCGTGGCGCACGTGCGTGACCGAGGTGTCGAGAACGTTCGGCCGGCGCGGCGGATACCAGCCGCCTTCGCTGTACGGCCGCCCATCGTGATCGCCAGACACCTCTCGAGCGTGCGCCTCGGCGGCGGCCAGGTCCGGACGCAACGTTGGACGCGGCCGATGATTCCAGCTGCTATCTGACGATGGACGGACGAACGCGTGGACCGATGGCGTAGCCGGCGCCAGGGCCAAGCCGGCAGGGCCGGGCTGGGGCGCGGCGGCGCCATCGGTCTGGATCTGGGCTCGCCCATCACGGCCGGATGGGGTGGCCAGGACGTCCATCGGCACGCCGAGCTCCTCGAACAGCCATGAGAACGATCCGTCCAGCGCGAGGTCGCGAGCCACGTCGCTGGCGTCGCGGGTGTCGAGCGCCTTGGCGATGGTGTCGATCGCCTCGGTCGGGAAGCCGAGCGCCTTGGCCACCTCGCGCACCGCGGATCGGGCGCGATAGGTGATCACGTTGCAGACCATCGCGGCGTGGTCGGCGCCGTAGCGGCGGTAGACGTACTGGATCACCTCCTCGCGACGGTTGACGTCGAAGTCGATGTCGATGTCCGGCAGGGCGCGCGCCTCGTTGATGAAGCGCTCGAATAGGAGCTTGTGCTCGATGGGATCGACCTTGGTGATGCCCAGGGCGTAGGCCACGATCGAGTCTCCGGCGCTCCCCCGCCCCTGGCCGATGATCCCGTTCGTCCGCGCATACTCCATGAGATCCCAGACGATCAGGAAGAACTCGGCGAGGTTGGTGCGGTCGATGATCCCCAGCTCGTGGGTGAGCTGCTCCAGGGCACGCTTGGTAATGGGCCGATAACGGCGCCGTAAGCCCTCGTGAGCAAGCTGGTAGAGGTATGAGAACGGCGTCTCGCCCTCGGGGACCGTAAAGCCCGGAAACCGCCAGCGTTCGAAGTCCATCTCCAGGCGGCATTCGGAGCCGATGGCGCCTGCACGTGCGATCCCCTCTGCCCAGGAGCGGCGGGCGCGTGCGTCGGGGAGCGCCGCGCCGATGACCGCCAGCTCGCGGCCGGGCTTGACGCGGTACTCCGCGTTGGGCAGCAGCAGCTCGCGCGCCTCATCGAGGCTTGCGCCATGGCGGATGCAGACGAGCACGTCCTGAAGCCGATGGCCGCCCGCCTCGGCGTAGTGCACTTCGTTGGTGACGACCGTGGGAAGGCCCGCGTCATCGGCCAGCGCGGCGAGCTGGGCGACGAGCCAGTCGTCATCTGGGCCACGGTGATGCGAGAGCTCCACGACGAAATCGCCCTCGGGAAAGTGGGCGGCCCACCGGCGCGCGGCGTCCAGCGCGGCGTCGCGCTGGCCGGCGAGGAGCGCGCGGGGAGCCTCGCCGTTGCGGCAGCCAGAGAGCCCGATGAGGTGACCACGAGCCTCGTCCAGGGCTGTCTCTACCTGACCGCGCTCGAACACCGGGAACTGCTTCTCGCCGGCCAGGTGGGCACGTGAGATGAGCCGCGAGATAGCCGTGTAACCGGCCGGGTCGCGGGCGAGCAGCACAAGGTGATCGCCCGGGGCGGGGCCTGCGTGGAGCTCCCCGGGCCAGCCGCGGCTCGCCTTGGCGCCACGAATCGGGTCGTTCAGCTTGCGGCCGCGGCGAGCGGCACGCAGCTCGTGATCGTCACGGGGAATCGCCAGCTCCACGCCAATGATCGGGCGGACCGGGACGAGGCCCGCGTCGCGGGCTGCGGGGGTTGCCGTCTGCTGCGTCGCTTTCCACAGGCGCACTGCGGCGTACATGCCGGCGTGATCGGTGATCGCCAGGGCCGGCATTTCCAGCAGGGCGGCACGGGCGACGAGATCCTCGGGGTGGCTCGCGCCATCGAGGAAGCTGAAGTTGCTGTGAGCGTGGAGCTCGCAATAGTCGTCGCGTGCGTTCCGGCCGGCCATCGGACCGCCCATGATAGAACAGACGTTCTAATCTGAGAAGACCCGCGGGTTCTGCCGCGCCGCCCGGAGGCTGCATCGGACTCGACCGATGGGTGAGGATTGGCGGATGCGATCCCTGTCGCGGTTCGGCGCGCGGCTCGGCCCCCTGCAAGAGCGCGAGTTCCGCCTGCTGTGGATCGGCCAGAGCACCAGCGCCGTCGGCGACTCGCTCATCCCGGTCGCCATTGCCTTCGCGGTCCTGCGCATTGGCGGGTCGGCGACCGCCATCGGCCTGGTGCTGGCCTCGTTCACTCTCCCCCGCGTGGTCCTTATCCTCGTGGGCGGGGTGTGGGCGGATCGCCTGCCGCGCCAGCTGGTGATGGTCGCCGCCGACCTGGTGCGCGGCACCACGGAGCTCGTCATCGCGGCCCTGCTCATCAGCGGCGTCGCACAGCTTTGGGAGATAGCCGCGGGAGCCGCCCTCATCGGGGCGGCGAGCGCCTTCTTCGTGCCCGCGGCGACCGGTCTCATTCCGCAGACGGTCAGCGCCGACCGATTGCAGCAGGGCAATGCCCTCATGAGCCTGTCCCGAAGCGCGACCGGGATCATCGGTCCCTCGATCTCCGGCATTCTGGTGGCAACCGTCGGGCCTGGGTGGGTGTTCGTGATCGACGCCGGGACGTACGCGGCGAGCGCCGTCTCGCTGGCGCTGCTTCGGGTGCGGCGCTTGGTCACCGCCGAGGTGCGGGAGGGCTTCCTGGCTGAGCTTGCGAGCGGCTGGCGCGAGGTGACCTCACGACGTTGGTTGGTGGCGGCGATCCTGACCTTTGGCTTCTCGAATGTCGCGATGGGGCCGGTCTACGTGCTCGGCCCGGTGATCGCCAACCAGCGGCTGGGCGGCGCAGCGGGCTGGGGGCTGATCGTGACCGCCATGGGCGTTGGCGGGCTGCTGGGTGGGCTCATTGCCCTGCGCTGGCGGCCGAGTCGTCCGCTGGCGATGGGCTTCGCCATCAGCGTCGCCTTCTCCTTCCCGATGTTCGCCCTGGCTCCGCCGCTGCCGCTGGCCCTCATCATGCTCGCCGGCCTGCTCGCGCTGATGGCCATCGAGCTTGGCAACACCTGGTGGTACACGGTCCTGCAACAGCAGGTCCCGCCTACCTCGCTGTCGCGCGTGAGCAGCTACGACTGGCTGGCCTCGATCGCGTTCCAGCCCATTGGCTTCGCGATCACCGGACCGATCGCCGCCGTGCCTGCCATCGGGGTCTCGGCAACGCTGATTGGAGCTGGCGTGCTCAGCCTGGCGGCGAACCTTGGCGTCCTCACCGTCCCCGATGTCCGCAATCTCAGGTGGGCACGGCGTGAACCGGCGACCGAGGCTCCGCAACCTGCGGTCGTGGAAGGTCACCTGGCGGGGCCGCGCGCGGGACCCGTGGAGCTGGAGGAACCGGAGCCCTAGGCCCCGGCGAGCGCCTCGAGCACCGCGGTGTGCTCGGTGGTCCCATCGGGTGCCAGCGGGATGACGGCGACGTGGTCTGCGCCGGCACCGTGCAGCAGCCCGATGCGCTCGGCGAGGTCGGAAGCCGATCCCCAGGCCACCATTGCGTCGACCAGGCGATCACTGCCTGGCGCCTCCCAGTCATCCGACGCGAAACCCTGCAGCTCCCAGCTGGCGCGATAGTTGGGCGTGCGCAGGTACGGGGTCAGGTAAGCCCGCGCAGCCTCGCGCGCCGGGTCGGCCGCTGTCTCGAGCACGGCCGGCATCGAGACAGCCAGCGTCGGGGCGGGACGGTCGACGAGGGCCGCTGCGTCATCGAGGATGCCGCGAGCCCACGAAACATGCTCGGCCGTGAACAGGTAGGGAAAGGCGCCATCGGCTTCGGTGGCGGCAAGCCGCAGCATGCCCTCGCGCAGTGCGGCGAGCAGGATCGGCGGCTCGGCCGAACCCGAAGCCGATTGCCACATCGGTCCCTTGTAGACGGCAGACCGATACGCCGCCAGGAACTCGCGCATACGCGTGAGGGGTCGGTCGTAGGCGTGGCCGCGCAACCGCTCCGCAAGGTGTGGATGGGAGACGCCGAGACCAAGTACGAAGCGGCCCTGGGTCGCTTCGGCGAGGGTCATGGCCGCCATGCGGGTGGTCTGCGCGTCGTGGCCCCAGATCCCGACGATGCTCGTCCCGAGGATCAGCCGACCGGTCTCGCCGGCGACCAGCCCCAGGGCGGTGAAGGGCTCGCGGCCAACCGTCTCGGGCAGCCAGAGCGTCGAGTAGCCGAGCTCCTCGACACGACGAACGTACGCGCGCAGCCCGTCGATCGACAGCGTG
>VBGQ01000119.1 GCA_005882055.1 Chloroflexota bacterium | reverse complement strand
CTGAACCTCGCCAGCGCCCTGGCCGAGCCGGGGCAGCTTGACAACGTTGAAGACCTGCTCGCAGAGGTCACCACCTCGCCACGCTTCGACTCCGACGTGTTCACCCTCGAGCGTTCGCTGCAGGCCATGCTCGGGGGCCGCGCGGGCTCGACGCTAGTCGGCCTGCTGACCGTGGATCGCGAAGTCTTCGACGAGACGGGAGAGATGGGCCTACCCTCAGAGGTCCACGAGCGGCTCGTCTCGTGGCGCGCGCGTTTTGGGCTGGCGATCGACAACGCCCTCAACTACCTGAACAACCCCGACGGCATCCAGGGCCATAACTTCGGTACGCAGCTGCTGCACGCCGAGGGAGGGACGACCCTGCAGGGGCGCCTCACCCTGGTCCGCTACAACAACGAGCCCCAGTTCTTCATCGCGGACGCGGATGTCCTGCTGACCCTTGCCGCCGACCTCCTCGAACGGCTCGTGGAGCACCTCGAGCCGGAGATGGTGGACCGCGAGCTGGTGAACCGCCTGCGCGAGGGCGTGGAGCTCGTCGAACGGCGCGCCAAGGCCAGGGGGTGACGGGCCGGGACGATCCGGCCGCGCGCCGAATCTTTCTGGCGGCAACCGGACAGAACCGCGGCAAGACCACCGCCTCGCTGGGGCTGATCGCCGGGATCATGGGCACCGGTCATCGGCTTGGCTTCCTGAAGCCGGTGGGGCAGCGCTACCTGGTGATCGACGGCACGCGCGCCGACGAGGATGCCGTCCTGGTGCGCGAGGTCTTCGATCTGCCTGACGCGCTGAACGACATGAGCCCGGTGACCCTGCCCCGGCACTTCACGACGGACTTCGTCATGGGCCGCGTCAGCGAGGACCTGGCCGGGCAGGTGGAGCGCGCCTTCCGACGCGTCGCCGCCGGGAAGGACCTTGTCGTGATCGAGGGCACCGGGCACGCCGGGGTCGGCGCGGTGGTCGGGATGTCCAACGCGTCGGTGGCCGCCCTGCTGGGGAGCAAGGTGATCATCGTCAGCGAAGGGGGTGTCGGCCGCCCGATCGACGAGATCGTGCTCAACGCCTCCCTCTTCGAGCAGCACGGGGTCCAGGTGCTGGGGGCGATCGTCAACAAGGTCGAGATGGATACGCACGCGGACCTGCCCGAGATCCTGCGTCGTGGCCTGGCCCAGCACGGGATCGAGCTGATCGGCTGCATCCCGTACAGCGAGTTCCTCGCCAACCCGTCCCTTGAGCTGATCGTGACCCACTTGCAGGGCGAGCTGCTGGCGGGGGAGGCGACCCCGATCCTCGCCTCGATCGCCGTCCGCGGACAGCTGGTGATGGGGTTGATCCTGACTGGCGGCTTCCGGCCCAGCGGGGCGGTCCTGCGCCGGCTGCGCGACGCCAACCTGTTCACCTACCTGGTCGAGACCGATACCTACACCACGGCCCAGGCGGCCAACGCCATCCTGGTCAAGACCCACCCCACCGACACCGAGAAGATCGCCACGATCATCGATCTGGTCGACGGCGCGATCGACACCAACGCCCTCCTGGAGCGCCTCTGAGCGACCCGCTGGACGCCGGCCGTACGATGCCGGCATGACAGCCACCGCCACGCAGACCACCACCGACCGGCTGCACTTCACCGGCGACTCCGAGGCCGACCGCCTGCTCGTCTCCGATCCGTTCGCACTGCTGGTCGGGTTCGCGCTCGATCAGCAGGTGACCGTGCAGAAGGCGTTTTCGGGACCGATCGACCTGCGCCGCCGGTTGGGCCACCTCGATCCAGCCCGGATCGCCGGCACCGATCCCGCCGAGCTGGACCGGACCTTCCGCCAGCGTCCGGCCCTGCATCGGTTCCCTGGCGCCATGGCCAAGCGAGTGCAGGCCCTGGCGCAGGCGATCACCGATCAGTACGGCGGGGATGCCGGCCGAATATGGCGCGAGGCGCGAGACGGTGCCGACCTCCAGGCGCGGCTCATGGCGCTCCCCGGGATCGGCGAGATGAAGGTCAACAGCATCATGGCCATCCTGGCCAAGCAGCTCGGCGTCGACCTGCCTGGCCTCGCCGAGCGACTGCCGCGTCACCCGACGCTCGGCGACGTGGATTCACCCGAAGCCTTGGCGCGGTACCAGGAGGGGAAGCGGGCGCACAAGGCCGCGATGCGGGCTGCCGGCAAGCGCCCCTGAAAAGGCGGGAGGCCGGACGTGGGCACTCGCCGGCCTCCCATCGCGTCGCGGTCCGGTCGCGTGCCGGGACCGTGGCGCCGGCCGGCATCATACGGGGTCCGGTCCCCCGGTCACTAGTACTTTCAGGGGCTCCCGAGCACGATCAGGCGGCGTCCCAGGCGAGGGGCAGGCAGTCGGTCAAGCGCGTGCGCCCGATCCACACCGCGAGCAGGGCCAGGGCCGGCCCGGTGATGCGCTGGAGCTCGTCCAGGGTGTAGGCGTCGGCGACGCTGATGTAGTCAGGGCGGGCCATCGGCTCGCCGGCGATCACATCGGTCATGCGAGCGCGGAGCACCTCGGCCGATCGCTCGCCGCGGTCGTACGCCTTGCGCACCGATTCGAGCGCCGCGAACAGGCAGGTGGCCGCGTGCCGCTCCTCGATCGAGAGGGCCCGATTGGCCGCCGCGATCGCGAGGCCGTCCGGGTCGCGGACCGTTGGGCAGACCACGACCTCGAGGTTCACGAACAGGTCCCGCAGCATGCGTCGGATGACGACCACCCGCTGCGCCTCCTTCCGGCCAACGTACATTCGAGCCGGCCCGACCAGGTTGATGAGCTTGATGGTCGCCGTGGTCAGCCCGTCGAAGTAGCCCGGGCGTGACGCGCCCTCGAGTCGTCGAGTGAGGCCCTCGACGGTGATGCGCGTGAGGTCGTCGGCCGGATAGACGGTGTGCACATCGGGCAGGAAGACGATGTCGACCCTCTCGCGTTCGAGCAGCGCGAGGTCCCGCCCCTCGTCGCGCGGATAGCTGGCCAGCTCCTGCGGGCTCGAGAAGACGGTCGGGTTGACGAAGCAGCTCACGACCACGCAGCCGTTCTGCTCGGCGGCGGCGCGGACCAGGGAGAGCTGTCCCTCGTGCAGGAAGCCCATGGTCGGCACGAAACCGACCGACTCGCCGGCGAGGCGACGCTCGAGGATCGCGGCCCGCAGGTCAGGGACGGTGCGGGTGACGATCACCGGCTAGCGATTGCTGCCGCTGCCGGTCGAGCCGGATCGGGACCGACGCCCGGCGTTCTCCTTGCCCGCGCCCTCGGGGGCGCGGGTAGTGCGATATCGGTCGGCGATCAGGTCCCACAGCCGCTCGGCGATCTGCCGCTTGGGAAGCATCGGCCAGTCCGTCAGTGCTCCCTCTCCGCCGAAGACCGTGACCTTGTTCTCGTCGGAGCCGATGGCGTCGAATGGACCGCCCACCACGTTCCCCACGATCAGATCGAGGCCCTTGTCGCGCAGCTTGCCGATGGCATTCGCCTCCAGGTCCTGGCTCTCGGCCGCGAAGCCGATCAGGAACGGGCGCACCTCGGCGGGCATCTCGCCGACCTCCGCGATGATGTCCGGGTTGGGGACAAGGTCCACCTGCAGCTCGGCCCCATCGCGCTTGATCTTGCGGCCGCTGGCCTGCTTTGGCGCGAAGTCGGCGACCGCGGCTGCCATCACCAGGATGTCGGCGCCCGGCGCCTCGCGCATCACCGCCTGGCGCATGGCTCCCGCAGTGGCCGCGTTCACCACGTTCACCCCGGGCGGCGGGTTGACGCTCATGGCGCCCGCGATCAGGGTCACCGTCGCTCCACGATCACGCGCCGCCTCTGCGATGGCCGTTCCCATCTTGCCGCTGGACCGATTGCCAATGAAGCGCACCGGATCGATGGGCTCCCGGGTGCCACCCGCGCTGACGACCACCCTGAGCCCTTCCAGGTCGCCGGCGCGCTCGAAGAGCCGCTCGACGGCGTCCGCGATGGTGCCCGGCTCGGCGAGGCGCCCTATACCCGTCAGGCCCGAGGCGAGCGACCCGACCTCGGGCTCCACGATCAGGTAGCCGTACTCGCGCAGGGTCGCCACGTTGCGCTGCGTGGCGGGGTTCGTCCACATCCCGGCATCCATCGCCGGCGCCACGACCACGGGCGCGCGACTCGCGCAGGCGATCGCCGTCACCGGGCTGCTCGCCATCCCGATCGCAAGCTCGGCCAGCACGTTGGCCGTCGCCGGGGCGATGACCACCGCGTCCGCCGCCTCCGCGAGCTCGATGTGCGCAATCTGCTGGTCCGCGTCGAGGTCCATGACGTCGCCCACCACCGGGCGGTGGGTGAGGCTGGCAAATGTCAGCGGCGTGATGAAGGCGGTCGCGGAACGGGTGAGCGCCACGTCGACGGTCGCACCGCGCTCGATCAGGCGGCGGACGAGAAGCACCGCCTTGTAGGCGGCGATGCTGCCCGTCACGCCCACAACGACGCGGCGCCCGGCGAGCGGGCTTCGTTCGGGGCTCATGCAGTTCGGCTCCGCGAGGACGGCTCGGGGTTGCCGGAGGAAGGGGCTCGCATGCCGTCCCACGCGTATCGGATGCCGCGCAGAGTCAGGTCAGGCTCAACGGCGTCGATGCCGGGCACGTCCGCCAGCCACGGCTCGTAGGTGTGACCGCCCGTGGCGACCACGGTCACGCGCGCCGTCGAGGGCGAGCGCTCGATGAGCTCGCCGCGGAGGGCCGTCAGCAGCCCGCTCACCAGCCCGATGTAGCCCAAGACGGTTCCACTCTGCATGGCGTGCACCGTGTTGGAGCCGATGGCGTTGGGCGGACGGCGCAGCTCGATGCGCGGCAGTTTGCTGGCAGAGCCGACCAGCGCCTCCAGCGACAGCCCGAGGCCCGGTGCGATGGCACCGCCGATGTAGGCGCCCTCCGCACTGACCAGGTCGAAGTTGGTGCTCGTGCCCAGGTCGATCACGATCGCCGGCCCACCGAATTCGATCCTCGCCGCCAGGGCGTTGGCGAGACGGTCCGCGCCCGCCTCAGCCGGGCGGTCGATCTCGATTTCCAGGATCCCCTCCAGGCTGCGCGCGTCAACGACGAGGGGCGCCTGGCCGGTCCTGGCCCGGATCATCCGCGCGAAGGTGGTGGTGAGCGGCGGGACGACGCTGGCAATCGCGACCGCGTCAACCTCAGCCAGAGCGTGGCCGTCGAGGCCCAGCAGCTGGTCGACCAGGACCGCGATCTCGTCGTCGGTTGCGGTCGTATCGGTCGTCGCGCGCCACGATCCGAGCAGCTCGCCCTCGTCGAAGAGGCCGAGCGTCAGGTTGGTGTTGCCGATATCCGCGGCGAGCAGCTTCATTCGGCCGACATCCTACCAGCCGACTCCGGCGCTCCCGGATGCGGGTCCAGGCGGCGCCATCGGTCCATCCGTGCTCAAAAGGCCGGTGCTAGACTCGCCGACACCCACCCCCGTCGAGTGAGACTGCAGCGAACCGCCATGTCCGACGCGCGAGCCAAGCTGTACATCAATACCGGCGTCGTCACCGACAAGACCGATATCTACAACATCCTGCGCCCGCTGCTGAAGCAGACCGTCAGCTACGCCTACTACCGCGGGAACCAGGTCGAGAGCTCTGGGACCGGATGGGTGGAGCGTGTCGTGGTCGACCATCCGGAGATCGCCAGCTACTTCACGCCGCTCTCCATCTGCGTGAACCTCGATTCGTTCGACTACCTCCAGTTCGACACCACCTCCGAGCAGCTCCTGGTCTACACGCTGGTGATTGGCTCCGAGCGCGTCGTGCTCGAGTTCGCCGCCTCCGCTCCACGCCTGGGTACCGAGGAGAACGGTGGCCGCCCCCTGCCCCGCAACGCGGAGGAGCTGGCACGTGACCTGCGGTTCATCCAGATGGAGCTGATGATGTCGCCCGATGCCTCGGATGGCGCCGACGATGACGAGGACGCCTAGGTGACCGTGCGCTCGGTGGCTCGCCGTGCGGCTCGCGACCTGCCATACGTTCGGAGCGTGCTCGACAACGGGCTGCGCGTGGTCACCCAGGAGATGCCGCATGCGCGATCCGTCTCTGCCGCGCTGTTCGTGGGCGTGGGGTCACGCCACGAGGACGATGCCTCCGCCGGCCTCTCGCACCTGCTCGAGCACCTC
>VBGQ01000118.1 GCA_005882055.1 Chloroflexota bacterium | reverse complement strand
GCGAGTCGCCGAGGACCGCGACGTCCGCGTAGGCGCTCAGTCCGGCTTCGGCAACCACCGGGGCCGTTGAGGGCAAGGCCCCCTGCTCGGCGTAGGCGGCCAGCAGTGCCTTGGTGGCGTCCTTGCTCTCCTGCACGTTTGGCTGGTCGAACGGGTCGATGCCCAGCACGATGCCGGCTGCCGCCGTGGCGATCTCCCAGCGCACGAACTCCGCGCCCACATCGAAAGGATCCGCGAGGAGGATCTCTTCCACGGGATGCCCGTCGCGGCGCAGGTCGAGTGCCAGGCGCGCCAGCGCGGGGTCCGCCTCTGCGGCGAGGGCGAGGAACACGAAGCAGCGGTCCGCGGCGTAGACCTCTGGGGCGGCCGGCGCCTCACCCACCACCGGCACGATCCCCGTCCCCGCCTTTCCCGTGCTCTCGGCGATCAGCTGCTCCGCCCAGTCACCGAACGCCGCCAGCCGCGGCGAGGTCAGGATGGTCAGCTTGTCGCGCCCGCTGCGCGCTGCCTCGCCGATGAGGGCCCCCAGCCGAAGCCCGGGATTGCGGGTGGCCGGGCGACGGCAGGCATCCGCCATGGCCGTTGCGCGCTCGAGCAGGCCGGCGAGGTCCACCCCATGGAGCGCGGCCGGCACGAGGCCAAAGACGGTGAGCGCGGAGTATCGGCCGCCGACGTCCGGCGGCGCCTCGAGGATCGCCCGGAACTCCTGGGATCGGGCGAGGTCCGCGAGGGCGGTGCCCGGGTCAGTGATGGCCAGGAAGTCGAGCGCGGGGGCCACCTCCGCCATCGCCGCATGGAAGGCGTTCGGCTCGGTCGTGCTGCCCGACTTCGACGAGACGCAGAAGAGGGTGCGAGCGCTGCGCGCCCATTCGCGGAAACCGCGGACCGCGTCGGGATGCGTCGAGTCGAGGATGCGCAGCTCGGTGCCATGCTCCGCAGAGGCGCCGAAGACCCGGCTGAAGAGCTCCGGAGCGAGCGACGAGCCGCCCATCCCCAGCACTGCGGAGCGCCGGTACCCGTCCCGCAGGATGTCGTCGCGGAGGTGCGTCAGCTCCCCAATGCGCTCGGTCATGGCAACTGGCAGGTCAAGCCAGCCCATCCAGGCCGCCAGGTCATGAGGCGCCTTGCCGGATGCCTGCCAGAGCGACCCGTCCTTGGCCCACAGCCGCTCGGCGACGCGATCCCCCTCCCATGCGCTCAAGCGTTCCTCGACCGACTGCTGCAGGTGGCCGGCGGTCACCGCCGCATCGGTGCCGTCCGCCATGCCGCCCGAGGGGCCGCCGGCGCCGGCGTCGCTCATGCGGGGGCCAGCGCCTGGCGCTTGCTCCCGATCGTGCCGATCAGCTCGTCGAAGCTCTTGGCGAACGAGACGATGCCCTCTGCCAGGAGCTCGGCGGTGACCTGCTCCATGGAGATGCCCTCCGCCTCGATGGCGCGGATCTGGTCGTATGCCACGTGGAGGTCGGCGTCCAGTCGGCGCCGGAGGTCGCCATGGTCCAGGAAGGCCTGGATCGTCTCGAGCGGCATGGTGTCCACGGTCTCGGGGCCGATCAGCTCCTCGACGTACATGACATCGCGGTACGTCGGATTCTTGGTGGAGGTGGACGCCCACAGGCAACGCTGCACCTGGGCTCCCGCCTCCTTAAGGTCGGCGAACTCGGGGCCGTGGAAGATCTCGAGGTACGCCGCATAGGCGAGCCGCGCGTTGGCGATGGCCGCCGTGCCGCGGCAGTTGCGCGCCGTGTCAGTCCCGACCTGCTCCAGCAGCTTGTCAACCTTGGTGTCGACGCGGCTCACGAAGAAGCTGGCGACCGACGCCACGCGATGGATCTCCTGGCCATTGGCGAGGCGAGTCCGCAGACCGTTCAGGTACGCCTGGGCCACCCGGCGGTAGACCTCGACGCTGAACATCAGGGTGATGTTGATGTTGATTCCCTCGGCGATCGCGGCCTCGATGGCCGGGATGCCGGCCTCGGTAGCCGGGATCTTGACGAAGGCGTTGGGCCGGCCCAGGCGGCTCCACAGATGACGCGCCCGCGCCAGGCTGCCCTGGGTATCGTCCGCCAGCTCCGGCTCGACCTCGATGCTGGCGAAGCCGTCGCCGCCATCGGACTCGTCGTAGATCGGTCGCAGGTGGTCGAGCGCCTCACCCACGTCGCCCACCGCGATCTCCTCGTAGATCGCCTGGTCGCTCTCCCCGGCGTCGATCATCCGACGCACCAGGTCGTCGTAATGACCCCCGGAGACGGCCTTGGCGAAGATGGTCGGGTTGCTGGTGAGACCTCGCAGCCCGTCGCCGATCAGCTCGTCGAGGCGGCCGCTCTCGATCAGCTGACGATCGATAAAGTCGATCCAGGGGGATTGGCCCTCCTTGGCGAAGAGCTGCTGCAACGTGTTCACGCGTGAACCTCCTGGGCCGATGCGCCTGCCGGCGCCCCGACCAGCTCCCTGACGGTCTGGATGATCGCGTCGGCGTCGATGCCCGCCTCTGCCAGCTGCTGAGCGGGGGTGGCGGAGCCGGGCATGCCGCGCACCGCCAGCTTGGTGACGCGCGGATGGTCTGAGCTCATGGGTCCAAAGACCTCGAGCACCGCGTCCCCGATGCCGCCCTCCGGCCAGTGGTCCTCGATGGTCACGATCTGTCCGGTCTCGCGGGCCGCCTGGCGGAGGGTGGCGGCATCGATGGGCTTGACGCTGTACAGGTCGATGACCCGAGCGGCGATCCCGTCCCCCGCCAGCGCCTCTGCCGCCGCCAGTGCCTCGTGCAGCGTGATGCCCGCCGCGACCAAGGTCACGCGATCACCCTCGGAGGAGCGGACCACGCGGCTCCCGCCGATCGGGAATGGCTCGCCCGGCCGGTAGAGGACCGGCGTCTTCTCGCGGGTCGTGCGTAGGAAGACGATCCCCTCCCGATCGGGAAGCTGGCGCATGAGGTCGGCGGTCTGGTTCGGATCTGATGGATACAGGACCGTGCTGCCGTGCACGGCGCGAAGCGCGGCGATGTCCTCGAGCGCCATCTGTGACGGCCCATCCTCACCGATGCTGACTCCGGCATGCGATCCGGTGAGCACCAGGTTGGCGCGGCTCACGGCGGCCATCCGCACGAAATCGTAGGCCCGCGACAGGAAGGCCGCGAAGGTGCTGGCGAACGGGCGCCAGCCGCGAACCTGCATGCCAACTGCGCAGGCGATCATCTGCTGCTCGGAGATGTACATCTCGAAATAGCGGTCCGGGAGCTGCTCCTTGAACTCCTCCGCGTAGGTCGAGTTGCTGACCTCGCCGTCCAGCGCCACCACGTCGCCGCGCCAGCGGCCCAGGGCAACCAGCGTGTCACCGTATGCCTTCCGGGTCGCCTCCTTGCCACCTGTCTCGTAGGCGGGCAGCTGCAGCTCGCCGGTCGGGAAGCGATGCGGCTCGCCCGAGCGGCTGGGCTTTGGGACGTCGACGTGGATGCGTCGAATGCCGCCCAGCTCGGCGATCGCCTCTTCGGGGTGCGGAAGCGGTTTGCCATGGAAGCCGTTCTTGTTGGCGACCTCGGCCACGCCGTGCCCCTTCTCCGTCTTGGCCAGGATCACGGTCGGGCGGCCGGTGTTGCCGATCGCCTCCCCGTATGCCGCATCGATCGCCGCCACGTCGTGACCATCGATCTTGATGGCATGCCAGCCGTTGGCCTCGGCCCGCTGGGCGTAGGCGTCGAGGTCCCAGCCGTGCATCGTCTCCCCCGTCTGCCCCAGCCGGTTCACGTCCACGATGGCGGTCAGGTTGTCCAGCCCGTTGAAGGCGGCATGCTCGAAGGCCTCCCAGATCGAGCCTTCCGCCATCTCCGAGTCGCCGCACAGCACCCAGACGCGATACCCGAGCTGGTCCAGCCGCTTGCCGGCGAGCGCGACGCCGGCCCCTATCGGCAACCCCTGGCCCAGCGAGCCAGTCGCCACGTCGACCCAGGGCAGGACGGGCGTCGGATGCCCCTCGATGCGGCTACCGAGCTTGCGGAAGGTGAGCATCTCTTCGTCGGAGATGGCGCCGGCCGCCTTGTAGATCGCATACAGCAGCGGCGAGGCGTGCCCCTTGCTGAAGATGAGGTGGTCGTTGTTCGGGTTGCGCGGATCGTCGAAGTCGTAGTGCAGGTACTTCGACATCAGGACGGCCATCAGGTCGGCGCCCGACACCGAGGAGGTGGGATGGCCCGATCCGGCCGCCGAGCTCGAGCGGATGGAGTCGACGCGGAGCTGCTGTCCGAGCTCGCGCCACTGGTCGTGCTCGCTTGTCACTCTCTGGCTCCGATGCTTGGCAGGGCGTGTTCGAACAATGATACGAGCGGATCCGTCGCGGTCCTAATGGGGGATCCTGCGAAGAGATGCGCAGGACGCATGCCGAGGGACGAAAACGAAGAACCGGGGGCTCGTGGTGAAGCCACCCGGTTCGTTGCCTGTCAGGCTCGTGTGCGGACGGTCAGCCGCGCATCAGCCTGAAGCAGTCGCTGCAGTTGACGGGCCTCGCCCCTGTGGGCCGGAATGGCACCTGCGTCTCCTTGCCGCAACGGGCGCAGGTCGCGTCGAAGAGCTCGCGCGGACCACGGGCGTAGCCGCCGCCACCGCCGTTGCCGTAGCTCGAACCACCACCCATCGTGGCACGGCGCTGCGCGCGACACGACGCACAGCGCTTGGGCGCAGAGGCGAATCCCTTCTGCTCGAAGAACTGCTGCTCGGAGGCGGAGAAGACGAAGTCGACGCCGCAATCCGCACACTGCAGCACCTTGTCGGTGTAGGTCACGAATGACCCCTCCCAGTGAATAGTG
>VBGQ01000117.1 GCA_005882055.1 Chloroflexota bacterium | reverse complement strand
GGCGACCCCTCGGGGCGTGGGCGAAGTAGTAGCCGTTCTTGTACTCGATCTCGGCGCCCATGGCCGTCATGGCCTCGACGTGCAGGTTCACGGGCCGCCGCCCAATGCGATCCCCACCGGGGTTGCTGATGATCACGCGGCCGAATCGGCTCAGCAGCGGGCCGAGGAGGATGAAGGAGGCGCGCATCTTCATGGCCGCCTCGAGCGGCACGAAGAGCCACTCCGCGGCCGCCGCCCGGATCTCCAGCGCGTCGTCGTCGGTGCGCTTCACGTCGAAGCCGATGTCGCTCATCGTCTCGCGCAGGATCGCGACGTCGCTGATGCGCGGCACGTTATTGAGCACGCACGGGTCGTCGGTGAGGGCCGCGGCGGCCATCAGCTTCAGCACCGAATTCTTCGCCCCGGCGATCTTGACCTCGCCGGTCAGCGGCTGCCCGCCGGTGACGATGAACTTCTGCACGGGCCGCAGTCTACCCGCGGCGAGTGAGCGTCAGGACGGCCAGGCTTCTTTCCACTCGTGCGGTCCCGTGTGGTGTCCGTCGCACAGGCCAACCCGTCCGCCCATGTGCCGGCTCGGCAGGTACGGCTGCATGCCCTCCTCGAACGGGGTCGGAGCGCGGTTGCAGAGCATGTAGCGCCGCTCCCGGGCCCATGCATAGGCATGGTCCGATGAGCAGAAGGCGTAGCCCTTGGTGAAGTTCACCGTGGAGCCTGGGGACGGGTCTGAAGCGAGGCCGATGGGGCCCGATTCCCGGACGATCTCGATTCGAACCGGAAGGAGCGGCATCCGGGCGCCGCAGAAGTCGCAGGACTGCATCGGTCAGGAGCCTCGCCGTTCGCGCGCCATCGGCTCAGCCGAGGTAATGCGCGCCGTCGTCCTCGCGATGGTTGGCGACAAAGGTCGGATCCAGGTTGGGATCCGCTCCGAGCGGCGAGCCCTTGTGCGGCTTGAAGTCGACCGGGCAGATGAACGGGTAGTCGCGACTGATCTTGCGCAGATCCTGCATGCGACGGAACCCGTGGTCGGACTGTCCGGCGGGTCCGCGCAGGTGCGCGCGGCTCGCCTCCTCGACGGTCATCGGCTCGTCGCGGAGCTCCTCACCACCCATGGACCGATGGTAGCAGTATGCCCGCATGGCCCTTCCGCGCTGGCTGGCGCGCTTCAACGTCGCCTTCACCAACCGCCTGATGCTGCCGATCGCCGGGGTGCTGCCCTGGTTCGGGATCGTCGAGTACGTCGGCCGCCGCAGCGGCCGGAGGTATCGGACGCCAGTCAACGTCTTCCGGCATGGTGACCGATACGTCTTCGCGCTCACCTATGGCCCTGATTCGCAGTGGGTGCGCAACGTGGTCGCGGCGGGCGGCTGCACCATGGTCAGCGGTGGGCGACGCGTTCGGCTCGTGGAGCCGCGACGCTTCACGGACCCGGCTCGGCGCGACGTGATCCCGCCAGCGCGTCCCCTCCTGGGGCTGCTGTCGGTCTCGGAGTTCCTGGAGCTGCGCCGCGCCTCGCCGCTCAGCTAGCCGCGGGAGCGGCGCCGTACGGCGATCCGTTCGCGCATGAGCGCTGTCTGCAGCGCGGCTCGTACGCGAGCGATGTCCGCCGGCTCGCGAGCCTGCTCGAGCTCCGCCTCCGCACGCTTGCGCGCCTCGATGGCTCGCTGCTCGTCGATCTCTTCGGAGTGCTCCGCGAGGTCCGCCATCACCACCACCTTGTCCGGCCTGACCTCCACGAATCCACCCGAGATGAACAGGATCTGCTCGGTGCCGCCCTTCTTGATGCGCAGCTCCCCGGTGCCCAGGGCGCTGATCAGCCGCGTATGGTGCGGCAGGATCCCCAGCTGGCCGTCGATCCCGGGCACGATGACCATGTCCACCTCGTCGGTGAACGCCCTCCGCTCCGGACTCACGATCTCCAACTGCAACGGCACTCAGACCACCCCCTCGCGTTGGGGATGCGGGAGAGGGGGAGCTGACACTGAAGGCTGCCGCGACGCAGCGGACCCGGCGCAGGCTGTTGCGTCAGCCAGGCAAGCCGGGTTCGTCGCGGCGCACGCCAGCATCGGTATTACTTCATCCCTTCTGCATTCTCGACCACATCCTCGATCGGACCGGCCATCAGGAACGCCTGCTCGGGCAGCTGGTCGTGCTTGCCCTCGAGAATCTCGCGGGTGCCGCGCACGGTCTCCTTGCGCTCGACGTACTTGCCCGGCCGTCCGGTGAACTGCTCCGCGACGAACATCGGCTGGGACATGTAGCGCTGCAGGCGTCGTGCTCGCGCGACGGTGACCTTGTCCTCCTCGGAGAGCTCGTCCATGCCCAGGATGGCGATGATGTCCTGCAGGTCCTTGTAGCGCTGCAGCGTGCGCTGCACCTCGCGTGCGGTGTCGAAGTGCTCCTGGCCCACGACGCGGGCGTCGAGCACGGTGGAGGTCGAGGTGAGGGGGTCGACAGCCGGGTAGATCCCGATCTCCACGATCGAGCGCTCGAGGCGAATCGTTGAGTCCAGGTGGCCGAAGGTCGTCGCAGGCGCCGGATCGGTGTAGTCGTCGGCCGGGACGAAGACGGCCTGCAACGAGGTGATCGCGCCCTTCTTGGTCGACGTGATCCGTTCCTGGAGGTCGCCCATCTCCGTGGCCAGCGTCGGCTGGTAGCCGACCGCGGAGGGCATCCGGCCTAGCAGTGCCGAGACCTCAGACCCCGCCTGCGTGAAGCGGAAGATGTTGTCGATGAAGAGCAGGATGTCGCGCCCCTCGACGTCTCGGAAGTACTCCGCCATGGTCAGCCCGGTCAGCCCCACGCGCTGGCGAGCGCCGGGGGGCTCGTTCATCTGGCCGAAGACCATGACCGTCTTGTCGATGACGCCGGACTCGGTCATCTCACCGAGCAGGTCGTTCCCCTCGCGCGAGCGCTCACCCACGCCGGCGAAGACCGAGTAACCGCCGTGCTCCGCGGCGATGTTGCGGATCAGCTCCTGGATGATCACGGTCTTGCCGACGCCGGCTCCTCCGAAGACGCCGACCTTGCCGCCGCGCTTGAAGGGCGCGATCAGGTCGATGACCTTGATCCCGGTCTCGAAGACCTGCGACTCGGTCTGCATATCCTCGAACGAGGGCGGATCGCGGTGGATCGGCAGCGTCTCCTTGGCCTTCACCGCTCCCTTGCCGTCGATGGGGTGGCCGAGGACGTCGAAGACCCGGCCCAACGTGGCCTCGCCGACCGGGACCCGGATCGGGCCACCGGTGTCCTTCGCCGCGACGCCGCGGGACAGGCCATCGGTGCTGGACATGGCGACGGTGCGCACCCAGTTGTTGCCCAGGTGCTGCTGCACCTCGACCACCAGCGAGCCGTCGCCGTCCTTGCCCTTGGCGCCGGGCCGCTTGATCTCGAGGGCGTTGTAGATCGCGGGCAGGTCGCCCGGCGGGAACTCCACGTCCACCACCGGACCCGTGATCTGGATCACCTTTCCGTCGCTCATCGGTCCTTCATGCTCCTTGCTAGCCGAGGGCTTCCGCCCCGGAGGCGATCTCGATCATCTCGCGGGTGATGGTGGCCTGGCGGGTCTTGTTGTAGACGAGCGTCAGGTCGTCGATCAGCTCATTGGCGTTGTCGGTGGCACTGCGCATCGCCACCATCCGCGCGCTCTCCTCCGAGGCGTTGTTCTCCAGCACGGCCCGATACAGGTCGACGGCCACGTAATGCGGCAGCAGCTGGTGGATGACCGCCTCCGGTGAAGGCTCGAACAGGTACTCGTCGTTCGAGATGCGCTCCTCCTCGCCCATCTTCGGCTGTTCGACGGGGAGGACGACGCGAACCTCAGGGCGCTGGCTCAGCGTGCTGATGAACGTGCTGTAGGCGACCCCGATCTCGTCGAACTTGCCCTCCAGGAAGTCCTGCGTGACGAGCCGTGCCACCGGGGTCACGTCGCTGAACGCGGGCCGGTTGCCCAGGTGCTGGAAATGGGCCGCGATGTGGATGCCCGCCCGCCGCAGCCCGTCGCGACCCTTGCGACCGATGGTTACCGCCTCGATTTCCGGGGCCTCGCCGCGCGACGCATCGACGCGGCTGGTGATCCAGCGCAGGACCGCGCGGACCGTGTTCGAATCGAGCGCCCCGGCCAGGCCGCGGTCGGTGGTGAGCACCACGAGACCAATGCGGCGTACCGGCCTGCGCGCCAGGAGCGGATCGACCTCTTCGCTGACTGCGCCGGCCACGCGGCCCAGCGCGGCACGCAGCTCGTCGGAGTAGGGACGCGCGGCCAGGATGGCGTCCTGTGCGCGCTTCATGCGCGAGGCGGACATCATCTCCATCGCCCGCGTGATCTGGGCGATGTTGCGGATCGAGCCGATCCGGCCGCGGATCTCCTTGAGCGACGGCATCGGTCAGTCCTTCTTGGCCTCCGAGGGCTTGGACTCCGCCGAAGGCTTGGAATCGGCCGACTCGGCCTCCTCCCCCTTGGGCTCTGCGCGTTTGGGCTCCGCCGGCTTGCCGTAGCCGGTCTGCTCCTTGAAGTCGGTGACGGCCTTGGTCAGCTGGCCGATGAGCTCGTCGCTGAGCGCCTTCTCCTTGGCGATGGCCGGGAGCAGCCCCTCGTTGGTGGACTCGATGAAGCGCATGAACTCGGCCTCGAACTCGCCTACCTTCGCCGTCTCGACGTCGTCGAGGTGGCCGTTCGTGGCGGCCCACAGAATGGCCACCTGGCGCTCCACGGCGACCGGCGCGAACTGCGGCTGGCGGAGCGTGGCGGTCAGCTTCTCCCCGCGCGTCAGCTGATCGCGTGTCGCCTTGTCGAGGTCGGAGGCGAACTGCGCGAAGGCCGCCAGCTCGCGGTACTGCGCAAGGTCCAGGCGGAGCCGCCCGGAGACCTGGCGCATGGCCTTGATCTGGGCGTTGCCGCCCACCCGGCTGACGCTGATGCCGGCGTTCACCGCCGGTCGCTGGCCCTGGTTGAAGAGATCGGTCTGGAGGAAGATCTGGCCGTCGGTGATGCTGATGACGTTGGTCGGAATGTAG
>VBGQ01000116.1 GCA_005882055.1 Chloroflexota bacterium | reverse complement strand
GCCCAGGCGCGGACCTGAGCATGTGACCCGCGCCAGGCCTTCCACGTCGCATCCGCCCACTGTCGAACCAAGGCGAGGTGCTCCTCTGCGGAGGAGGCGGGAAGGAGATCGACTGCGGTCATCGGGTAGGCGGGGGGAGGGGTGAGGCGCGGCCAGTCGCGACGCACCGTGGCCAACCGCTGCGTGATGCGGAGGAGCGCCTCCGCGTCAAGTCGGTGCTCGAGCCTGTGGCACAGCGCGATGAGGTGGAGCGCGACTGACTGGCGCTGCCTCCGATCATCCTCGCCAGGATGCTGCGCGGCGTAGGTGTCGACGGTGAGCCGATGCTCGGCGAACCAGCCCGGCTCGCTGAACTCACGCGCCAGGACCTGACCAAAGGTCTCCCAGCAGCCACTCGAGCTGGTCATGTACCGATGGTGCGCACCATTCGGGTCGTCCGGCAACGGCGCGCCGCAGCCAGGGCAATGGTCGCTGCCGAGTGTGGTCACGGCGCGCCGAGGCGCTCGAGGTCGGCCTGGGTATCGATGTCCGGACTCGCGGGGAGCTCCACCCGGGTGACGTCGTCGCCCAGGCCCTGCAGGATCTCTCGCAACCCCGCATCACCGCGCGTTTCGGCGACCACGGTGAATTTTCTGCGCTCGACCAGGACCGGCGGGATTGGGTGGCCGTCGTGCCAGCCGGCGACGATCGGTCGCGAGCCGCGACGATCGATGACTGATGCGATGCTCGTTGCCGGCAGCCCTGGCTGGTCGCCCAGCAGCACGACCGCCGCTCCCACCTCGACGCCGAGCGCCGCGAAGCCAAGCTGGAGCGAGTGGCTCATCCCCCGCTGCGGCTCGGCATTGCGAATCCAATGGATGCCCTGATCAGCTCCGGCAGGGGGCGTCAGCCAGGCCGGCACGACCGCCACGATCGGCTTCAATCCGGCCTCCGCCGCCACGTCCAGAACTCGCTCGAGCAACGTCCGGTCCCCAAAGCGGGCGAGCTGCTTCGGGGACCCGAAACGGCGTGACTCGCCCGCGGCCAGGACCACCGCGGCGACCCGGTTGGCGGGCGTCGGTTCGCGAGACATCGGTCCATATACTGGCGCGAAATGCCGCCCGTCGACGCCTACGACGCCATCCCCAAGGTCGAGCTGCATTGCCACGTCGAGGGCGCGGTGCGGCCGTCGACGGTGGTCGAGCTGGCGCGGAAGAACGGTCGTCAGCTGCGGAGCGAGGATCCCACCGAGCTGTATCGGTACACCTCGCTCAACTCGTTCCTGGAGATCTTCTGGCTCGTCCAGGAGCTGCTCGCAGACCGCGGCGACTGGGCACGGGCCGCCTACGAGTCGATCGTCGATGCGGCACCGCACGGCCCTATCGGAAGGCATCGAGCGCGCGGAGATGGAGACGGGCGCCCGATGCATGCTGATCTGCGACATCGACCGCGCATATGGCGGGGCGGCCGGCCTCGGTCTGGCGGAGCGCCTCGTCGATCTCCGGCGTGGCGGCGAGGCCGAGCGGGTCATTGGCCTCGGGATGGACTCGGTCGAGCGCGGCGTCGACCCGCGCGATTTCGCTGAGGCGTTCCGGCTTGCCAGTTCTGCCGGCCTGCGACTGACATCGCACGCCGGCGAGGACACCGGGCCAGACAACATCGCGACCGCGCTGGATGCGCTGGGGATCGAGCGCATCGACCACGGCCTGGCGATCCTCGATGACGAGGCGCTGACCCGCCGGGTTGCCGACGCGCGCATCCCACTGAACGTGTGCCCCAATTCGAACATCGTGATCGCCAACAAGTACGAACGGCTCGAGGAGCACCCGTTCCGTCGCATGCGCCAGGCCGGACTGCTCGCCACGCTGAACACGGACGACCCCGCGATGACGGATCTGGACCTGGGCAAGGAGTACCGGACCGTCGCTCGAGCGCTGGAGATGCCGTGGTCGGAGATGGAGGAGGTCGCGCTCGAGGGGGTTGAGGCGACGTGGCTGGATGATGCCGAGAAGCGCTCGCTGCACGCGCAGTTCGAACGCGAGCTCGCCGGGATCCGACCATTCGATCCTTCGCTCGTCGTCTGATCGCTTACCAAGACCGCCATGCCCCGATTGCCCATCCCGGACCGGCCGCCATTCACGCTCCGCGCCCGGCTGCTCACACCGCTGGGCGCAGGAGGGTATCGGTATGAAGCCGATGCGCGCCTCGACGTGGACGCGGCTGGTCGGCTTGCAGCGGTGGCCGGATGGGATACCTCACTGCCAGCCGGCAGCGAGAAGGTCATTGACCTGCGGCCGTGGATCGTCCTGCCGGGGATGGTGGACCTGCACCTGCACCTCCCGCAGCTCCCCAACGCGGGACTGGGCGCCGGCCTCGACCTGCTGACCTGGCTCGACCGCTACATCTTTCCGCTGGAGCGCACCTTCGACCGCACTGCTGCAGAACAGCTTGCGCCAGCGGCCTTCCGCGCCATGGCCGCCGCGGGCACGACCACCGCCCTGATGTACGGAGCGGTCTTTGAAGGCAGCCTGGACGCCGCCTTCGAGGCCGCGGAGGCGCATGGCATCCGGGCCGTGATCGGCAAGGTGATGATGGATCGGCTCCGCTACGACCCCAAGCTCGACGAATCGCGCGTCCTCGAGGTCAGCCTTCGGCAGAGTGCCGACCTGATAGACCGATGGCATGGCCGCGACAACGGACGCCTGCGGTATGCGGTGACCCCTCGCTTCGCGGTGAGCTGCACCGCGGAGATGCTTCGCGAGTCCGCGGCACTCGCTCGTCAGACCGGGACGTACTGGCAGACCCACCTCGCCGAGGATCGCAACGAGATCCAGGAGGTTGGACGGCTCTTTCCGGATGCGCTCGACTACACCGATGTCTACGACAGGGCCGGCGGACTGAGCGAGCGCGCGATCCTGGCACACGCCATCCATCTCTCGGAGCGCGAGATCTCGCGCCTCGCCGAGACGGGCTCGCGCATCGCGCACTGCCCGAGCTCCAACCTCTTTCTCTCGAGCGGCACCATGCCCCTGGCCCGCTACCTCGACGCGGGGCTCGTCGTGGGTCTCGGATCGGACGTGTCCGCTGGCCCCGACCTCTCCCTCTTCGCGGTGATGCGAGCCGGCGCGTACACGCAGAGCGGCATGCGCACCATGCTCAGCGACCCCTACCCCACGCTGACGCCGCTCGAGTGGCTGCGGCTCGGCAGCCTCGAGGGAGCACGGGCGCTCAAGCTTGAGGACGCCATCGGCTCCGTCGAGGTGGGCAAGGAAGCTGACTTGATTGCGGTGGATCCAGAGCTGACCGCACCAATCCCCGGTCTCGAGCATGGCGAACCCGAGGACCTGGCCAGCCGCCTGATTTTCCGATCCCACCCTGACATGGTCCGCGCTGCATGGGTCCGCGGCCGACTCCTCGAGGGGCCGCCGGGTGCCTGAGTCGGCGGACCTCCTCATTCAGGGCGGGACCATTGTGGACGGAACGGGCGGCGATGGGTTCAGGGCTGACGTCGCCGTCCTGGACGGGCGGGTGCACCTTGTTCGAGGCGAGGATTTGCGGCCGGACAACGTGGGTACCAGCATCGACGCCGCCGGGAAGGTGGTGTGCCCCGGATTCATAGACCTCCACAGCCACTCCGGCCTGTGGATCCTGGCCGAACCGCGACACGAGCCCAAGGTGCGCCAGGGCGTGACGACCGAGGTCGTTGGCGTCGACGGCAACGCCTACGCCCCATTCCGCCGGCACGAGGACCTCGAGGCGTTCGTGCGGCTGAACGGCGGGCTGGATGGCCGGCCAGAGATCGCGTACGACTGGGGATCGGTCGCCAGCTACCTCGACCGATTCGACCGCGGCGTGGCGGTGAACGTCGCGTTCGTGGTCGGCAACTCGGCCCTGCGGATCGACGCGCTCGGCTGGGAGGACCTGCGCGCAGACGAGTCCGCGCTGGACCGGATGCGAGGAACCCTGCGCGAGGCGATGGAGGAGGGCGCGTTTGGGCTCAGCTCCGGCCTCGACTACCCGCCCGGGTCGTTTGCCTCGACCGACGAGCTGGCCTCACTCACCGCAGAGGCCGGGAAGCTCGGCGGCTTCTACCACACCCATGTGCGCTATACGCTCGGCGATCGGTTCCTCGACCCATTCCGCGAGGCGATCGAGATCGGCAAGCGGGGTGGCTCGCCGGCGCATATCACGCACTTCTACCATCGGTCTGGCTATCCCGGCGGTCCTGAGCAGCTGCTTGGGTTGGTCGAAGACGCCCGCGCCCAGGGGCAGGACGTCACCTTCGATTGCTACCCGTACGAGTGGGCCAGCACGCGGTTGCTGATCCAGCTGCCGCAACGGATCCAGGCGGGGGGACCGATGGCGCTGCTCGATCGCCTGGCCGACTCGCGCGTGCGCGACCAGCTGCGCCAGGAGGTTGGGCAACCCGGCGCTGCCTCGACGAGCACCGCCGGATGGGCCGATATCCGCCTCGGGTATTTCGCCACGCCGTCAAACCAGGCCTGGGAAGGGCGGACGCTGGCCGAGTTCATGTCGGTGACAGGGAGCGATGCGGTCGACGCGATCTGCGATCTGCTGCTCGCCGAGGACCTGCACGTCGCGCAGGTCACCAGCGGTCCGACCAGCGAGACACTCCCCCGCTTCGTCGCGCACCCGGTGGGGATGGTTGGAACCGATTCGACCTTCCTTGGCGCCAAACCTTCACCGCGCACCTATGGGTCATTCCCGCGGATCCTTGGCGAATTCGTGCGGGATAAGCGGATCATGGGGTTGGAGGAGGCGGTGCGGAAGATGACCTCGGCACCCGCGGCGCGCCTGGGGCTCGCTGACCGTGGAATCCTGCGTGACGGAGCCGTCGCGGACGTGGTGGTCTTTGACCCGGAGACGGTGGCTTCGCTGGCAACCTACGACGAGCCGCGGCGATTCCCGGTTGGCATCGAGCACGTGATCGTCAACGGGACCCCGGTCGTACGCGACAGCGAGCACACGGGCGCGCTGCCAGGTCGCGCGCTGCGGCGCGGAAGAGATTGATGGCCGGCGAGTTCCCCGCCGATGGCATGGCACTCACTGTGCTGCTCGTCGTCTCGGACCTCGGCCGGTCGGTGGCGTTCTATCGGGACGTGCTGGGTGCGACGCTGTATCGCGAGTATGGCGGCACGTCGGCGGTCTTCACGTTCGCCGGGACATGGATCCTGCTCGTCACCGGCGGCGGCCCAACGCGCGACAAGCCGGACGTGACCTTCGCTCCCCCATCGGACCGGGAGCAGGTCGACCACGAGTTCACCATCCGGGTTCCCGACTGTCAGGTTGCGTACGAAACGCTGAGCGGCCGCGGGGCTGAGTTCCTCACTCCTCCGGTCGACTGGGGCGGCGAGATCCGGGCGTTCTTCCGCGATCCAGACGGCCACCTCATCGAGATCAGCGAGGCCCGTTAGGAGGCATGGTTTCGACGTTCGATATCCAGCCAGCGGGGCCGTTCTCTTTGAGGAGCGCGGGGTCGTTCGCCGGCGGGTTCGCCGCCAGTATCGGCAGCGGCGGGCCGAGCTCCTCCGGGATGGTGATGGCCTTCCCAGTCGAGGGCTGGGCGGGCAGCGCCGCCGTATCTGTGAGCCAGGCGGATGACGGCGTCGTGCATACGCGAGCGACGACCACGGGCAACCCCGACATGGGCACCATCCGGCGGCAGGTTGCCCGTTGCCTTTCGCTCGACCACGACGCCGGTGGCTGGCCCGAGGTCGGCGCACGAGACCCGGTCATCGGTCGCCTGCAAGAGCAGTACGACTACCTCCGTCCGGTCTGCTTCTACTCCGCGTACGAGGCGGTCACTTCGTTCGTCATCGGCCAGCGGATCGCCCGCCGGCAATCGGCGCGCATCAAGGCCTGGCTCGGCGAGCAGCTCGGGGATCGGATCGAGCTCGACGGCGTCGTCCAGACGGCATTCCCGCGGCCACAGCGCCTTCTGGATCTGACCGATGGCCCCGGCCTCAATGCCGAGAAGGTCGACCGCCTCCACGGGATCGCGCGAGCGGCGCTGGATGGGCGGCTCGACACCGAGCGGCTCCGCTCTCTGCCCATGGATCATGCCATGACGGAGTTGATGAGTCTCAATGGCGTCGGCCCATTCACGGCCGAGGGCACGCTGTTGCGGGGATGTGGCGTCGTGGACGAGCTGCCACGAGACCCCCTGAGCCGAGACGCGATCACGGAGCTTTACGTCCTCGACACGCTCGACGACGCGGGGTGGGCCGAGATCACCGATCGATGGCGCCCCTACCGGATGTGGGCGACCGTCCTGCTCCGTGTGGGCTGGGAGCGAGCGCGGTCCGGCAGGAGCTATCGCCACCAAGCTCGCTGACGACCAACTCTGGGCTGTTTCTGAGTACCGGCCGGGCCGTGTCCCGCCGCCTTC
>VBGQ01000115.1 GCA_005882055.1 Chloroflexota bacterium | reverse complement strand
GAGGCGGCGTGATTCAGCTCCGTCCATCCCGCCAGGCCGATGAGGACGGCGATCAGCGCCGCGCCGGCGACGGCAAGCGGGCTGCGCGGCACCGTCACTGCGTCACGACCTGGTAGATGCGCAGTTCGCCGGGCACCTCGAAGGACGGCGTCGTGGCGAGGAACGTCGCGCGGTTGCCTTCGGAATCAGTTGCGGAGGCGCCGGGCCAGAAGTTCAGTGCGTCCGTGCGCTCGTCGGGTGCCAGCTGCACCACGACCCAGCGCACGTGGTAGGCGTCGATCACCCGGCGCACCACCGGGAACGGGTCGAATGGCGGCGCGACGCCTGGGTTGCCGGAGAGCAGCGCCAGCGTTGCGGGATCCGAGTACATCACCACGTCGCGCGTGGCTCCGCGCTCCTCGAAGAAACCGGCAGCGGCGACATCCAGCTCGTGCGATCGGTCCCACTGCGCGTAGATCACCGATGAGCCCACCGCCGAAAGCGCGATTGCACCGATGGTCGCCATGCCCGCCAGGAACCGGTGCGTCTGCGGGCGGCGCAGGAAGGGCCAGGCGCGTCCGGCGGCGCTCGCGACGGGAGCCAGCGAGGCGACCGCCATCGGTATGGCAAATGGAAGCCAGGCAGGGGCTGAGTGGTAGAAGGCGCCCTTGGGCGCGTGGAAGGTGAACACCGCGCCCATCACCACGACCATGACCAGCCAGTAGCCGATGAAGGGCAGCAGCTCCGGCCGTCGTCGGTGGAGCCAGAGGCCGGGGATGAAGGTCAGGAAGAAGGTGCCACCCAGCAGCACCGCGGTGCGACCCAGGATGTCGATCCACGAGCTGATCTTGGAGCCGATGATGTTGCCCCAGCCCCAGTCGAAGTAGTGCGCGGCGTCGACCGCATGACCGATGGAGAACTGCTCGTTGTAGCTGGTGATCCAGAGCGTGTGCCCGCCGGCGCTCGGGAACGGCGAGCCAAACACGATGGCGTTGCGCACCAGCCAGGGTGCCAGCGCCGCGACGAAGACCAGCGCGCTGGCGACGCCCCATGCCCACAGCGCCGGGCTGCGCCAGCCGCGGAGGACCAGCCATGCGATCGCGGGCGCGACGACCAGGAGCAGCCCGTCGACCCGGGCGAGCGTCGCAAGTCCCGCGAGCAGGCCCGTCGCTGCGAGCCAAGGCCCGGGCCGGGGTGCGCGCACGGCGCTCGTCGCCGCGTAGAGGGACATCGCACCGGCCACCCCAAAGACCGCGAAGTTCTCGATGGTCGGGTAGTAGATGAGCAGCGGCCCGGCGAAGATCGCCAGGATCCCGCTCAGCACTGCGACGGAGCGACGCTTCCAGAGCTCCCAACCAATCTGGTAGGTGAGAGGCACCAGGAGCGTGCTGAGCAGCACCATTGGAACCTGGCCCGCCCGCCAGGTGGGACCGAACACGGCCATGAAGGCCGCCGCGACCACCGAGGTGAGCGGCATCCAGTGCCCGTTGCTGGCGGCTGGCAAGACCGCCGGGTTCGGCAGCTTGCTCCCGACCTCCAGGAAGCTCCAGATCACCGGCACGCTGAAGCCGTGGCCCGTCGCCAGCCGCTCGGCGACGAGCGTGTAGTAGGCGGGGTCCGTGTACGGCGCGTAGTCGACCAGGGCCGCCGCACCGATCCGCGCGACGAGGGCCAGGAAGGTGAGGACGGCCAGATCGACGAGGCGGACTCGGCTCGGCGACATCGGCCGGGAGTCTAATTGGTGCGAACGTACCAGCGTCGGATCTCGAGGAACGGCATCATCAGGTAGTAGGGCAGCCAGTAGGGGCTCGCTGCCAGGCTCGCCCAGCCCAGGCGCCCCCGCCAGGTGAGCAGGGCCGCCAGCACCAGACCGATGGGCACCCAGAGCGAGCCGATGAGCCGCGATGGCCCCACGTCGAACGGGATGCCCAGCTGGGTGGTGGGCGTCTGCGCCAGGCGCGACAACCACTCCCCGCCCCAGCCGACTGCCAGCACGCCGACCGTGTGGGCGACGAGCAGGCCCAGCGCGGGCCAGCGCAGCTCCGGCCGCTTCCAGAGCAGCCAAGTCGCGACGGGCAGCATCAGCGGTCGGGGCACGAGCAGCGTCAGGGCCAGGAAGCCCAGCGCCGCGATCCGGCTGCCGCGCAGTGCGAAGACCGCGAGCAGCAGCACGCCGATCATCACGTTGCCGGTCGCGAAGTCGAACCAGAACGGCCAGCTGACGAGCGTGAGGAGGGCCAACCGACGGTCAGGCAACGCGAGGGCGGCGGCCACGTGGAGGAGCCGCCACAGCATCGGCCCCATCCAGCTGATGGGAACGAAGATCCAGGCCGCCACCGGGGACCAGCGGTACGCCTCCCCCGCGACCGCGAAGCCATAGGGATTGACGCCGTGGTTGATGCGATCCGCGGCGGTCACGAACAGGTTCCAGTCGACCGGGGTTGGATACGCGATCAGCTCGATGATCGTGAAGGTCGTATAGAAGATGTTGGCGAGCGCCAGTGCCAGGATCACGGCCGACAGCCAGAGTGGCGGCAGCCCACGCGGTCCCGGACGGCGGAAGATGCTGATCAGCCGGCGCATGAGCGCCGGAATGGTGGCACAGCGGGGACGCTCGGTTATCGTTCGCGCCGATGCGGATCGCTCGGCGAGGCGCTCGCCTGGTTGCCATGGCCATCGCCCTGGGCTGGCTGGGGTACACGCTCGCATCGTGGTTCCTGGCCTGGAACCCAGCGGACGCCGGCGCCTATTACGGGGCCGCCCAGCGGCTCCTCGCGGGCCTTCCTCTGTATCCCGCGACGAACCCGGAAGCGCATGAGGTCTACCGGTACGCACCCTGGTTCGCGGTGCTCTTCATTCCGCTCACCTTGTTCCCCG
>VBGQ01000114.1 GCA_005882055.1 Chloroflexota bacterium | reverse complement strand
GAATGGCAGCGCGATGTTCTCGATCACCGACAGCAGCGGGATCAGGTTGAAGTACTGGAACACGAAGCCCGTCTTCGCACGGCGGGTGAGCGTGCGCTGCTCCTCGTCGAGGGCGGTCAGGTTGACACCGTCGATGACCACCTCGCCGCTGGTGGGCAGGTCGAGCCCACCCAGGAGCTGGAGCATGGTCGACTTGCCCGACCCGGACGACCCCATGATCGCCACGAACTCGCCCTTCTCGACCGAAAGCGAGATCCCGCGCAGGGCCTCGACCTGTCCCTGCCCGAGCGGATAGCGCTTGACGAGGTCGTGCGCCTCCAGGATCACCGACATCCGCGACAGGATAAGCCGGGTGCCGGTTCGCGGGCGGCGCCGCGCCGCGCTAGAGGAAGAAGCCGAGCAGCGATCCCAGGACGGTTTCGAAGAAGCCGCGATCCGCGGGAGCTGGGGCGTCGACCCGGTAGGCCGCGAGCTCGATGCCACCGGCGAGCGACTCATGCTCGAATCTTCGGGGCGGCCCGCTTGGGGGTGGCCTTGTGCTTTGGAGCCGCCTTTGGAGCCGGCCTAGGCGCGGGCTGCGGCGCAGGCTGGGGAGCGGGCTGCGGAGCAGGCTTCGGCGCCGGCTTCGGAGGAGGCGGCGCGACTTTCGCCTGCATGAAGAGCTGGGTGTACATCCGTGGGCTGCGCAGCTTCCCCTGCCAGGTGATGTTGTCGGCCCCGTAGGCTCCCACGCCGCCGTGCGTCCACACCGGGTTGAGGATGTTGTTGCGGTGCTCGGATGAGGCCATGAACTGGTTGTTCACTGCGACCGGCGAATCCCCGTCCGAATATCCAGAGTTCCAGCCGATGTTCTCGCCGGCCCACTGGTAGCTCAAGCCGTTGGTGTCGTAGTAGTGGAAGACGAGGCATCCACCGCACGCGGGGATGTTGTGGCTGAAGTAGTCGTTGACGATCATGTCGCGGCTGCGCCAGCGGGCGATGCTGACCAACGTGGCGTGCTGCTGAATGGGTCGCACGCCGTTGTTCACGCGGTCGGCGTTGGTGAGCTGCCACAGCGACGCCTCCGCGCCGCTCTGATTCCATCCTGCAGTGACGGCCGGCATCCATGCCAGGAGCGCCGCGACGAGCAGGGAGACGGTGGCCAGGCCACCGGCCCGACGGAGAGGATGGCGCGCCACGCGCCGTTGCAGCAGGTCCAAGACTCGTTCCTCCCGGGAATTCCACAGCGACCCTACGGGTCATCCCGGGCAAGGTCTGTAGCGCTGTCGTCCCGTCGCGGCGGAGTACCACCGGACCGGACCGCACCCCACACGGCGTGGGACCTTGGTCCTGTCGGTGGCATGACTCGTGCAGAGCACCTTCCCGTGGAGACCCGAAAGGCCGACGCGCCGCCTGCGGCACGCATGGACCGAGTAACCAAGGATTTCAACGGGGTGCGCGCACTGGCGGACGTCACCTTTGCGGTGCGGCGCGGCGCGCTCGTCGGCGTCATCGGTCCCAGCGGAGCTGGCAAGACGACCGCCATCTCGCTCTTCACCGGCAACTTGGTCCCCACCAAGGGCACGGTGCAGACACTCGGCGAGGAGCCGCTGCGGCTGCGGCGCCGCACGCGGGAGCGCATCGGCCTGATGCCGCAGCAGTTCACGCTGTACCCAGAGCTGACGACTGCGGAGAACGTCGATTTCTTCGCGAGCCTGTTCGGAATGCTCGCGGGCCGGCGTCGCCGGCGCACCCGGGAGACGCTCCAGCTGGTGGACCTGTGGGAGGCCCGCGACCGTCGGGCGGCAAAGCTCTCGGGGGGCATGCAGCGCAGGCTCCAGCTCGCCTGCGCGCTTGTCCATCAGCCTGAGCTGTTGATCCTGGACGAGCCGACGGCGGGCATCGATCCACTGCTCCGACGCAGTGTCTGGCAGGAGCTGATCCGCCAGCGCGAGCAGGGTCACACCGTGGTCGTCACCACTCAATACGTCGTCGACGCGGAGCACTGCGACCTGGTGGCGCTGATCGCAAACGGACGACTGCTCGCCTTTGGGCCGCCTGGTGAGCTTCGCCATATGGCGCTCGGTGGCGACCTGGTGCAGGTCGAGATCGAGGGCTCCTGGGACGGCCTGGACCTAGAGAAGCTGCCTGGGGTACGGCAGCTGCATCGCATCGTGCCGGGTCGCTTCTGGGTGATCGCCGACAACGCCGGGCAGGTCACGCCGGAGGTCGTGGCGGCGGTGAGCGCCGCGGGCGTCGAGATGATCTCGGTGCGCGAATACCGGCCATCCTTCGACGAGATCTTCGCGGCGCTCGTGCACAGGGATCGCGACGGCGATGCCGCCAGCGGCGCTGTCGCACCCGCGGCGTTCCTGATGCGGTCATGAGCCGATGCGAGGGCTGACCCGCGCCTTCGCCGTGGTCGGCAAGGAGATGCTCGTCGTCCTGCGGCGCCCGTCCGCACTGGCGACCCTGGTGCTCGGACCGGTGGTGATCCTGGCTGTCTTTGGGCTCTCCTACATCGGCCAGCCGCCGGTGCGAGCCCTCCTGGTGGTGCCCGCGAACAGTGGCCTGCCGACCGATGGGCGGGCGTACGACCTCAACCAGCAGGGAGTGCTCCAGATCGTCGGGACGCGGCCGACACTGGCGTCGGCGCGCCAGGCACTCGCCAGCCACACGGCCGACATCGTCGTCGCGGCGCCAGACAACGCCGTCCAGCAGCTGCGCAGCGGGAAGCAGGTCGTCATCCAGGTCGAGTACGACACGGTCAACCCCTACCAGAGTGCCGTCATTTCGCGGCTCGCCGAGCCACTCGCCGCGAGCGTCAACGAGAAGATCGTGGCCCAGATCGTCGCCCAGACGAACGGACAGTCCGGAGCCTCCCGGACGCCGGATCCGAACCTGGTCGCTGCGCCCACTCGCGCCGAAACGCGCGACCTGGCGCCCACTGAGCCCAAGTTGATCGCGTTCTACGGCGTCGCCGTGCTCGCGTTGATCGTCCAGCACCTGGGCCTGACGCTGGGCGCCCTGTCGATGAACGCTGATCGGCGACAGGGCATGCTGGCACTGCTGCGGGTGGCGCCGGTGGGGGCGCTGGAGTTGCTGACCGGCAAGTACGTCGCCTTCGTCGTCCTGACCGGGGCGATCACCAGCGCGCTGGTGGTGCTCATGACGCAGGCGATGCAGGTGCCGATGCTGGCTTCCATCAGCTCGGTAATGAGCCTTCTACTCCTGCTCATCTTGGCCTCCGTTGGGCTCGGCCTGGTCCTCTCGCTCGTCACTAGGTCGGAATCCCAGGTCATCCAGCTGGCGCTGTTGGCGCTGCTTGCATCGGTCTTCTTTGGCGGTCTGGCTATCGACCTGTCGCAGTTCTCACCGCCGCTGCAGGTCGCTTCACAGTTCCTGCCGGTGACCGAGGCCACCCGGCTGGGACAGGACCTGTTCCTTCGCGGGGCAGCTACCGAGCCCTGGCGTTTTGCGGCTCTTGCGGCGATGGCGATCGGTCTCACGCTCGTCGCCCTGCTTCTCCTGCGCCGGGAGCTCATGCATCGCCAGTGATTCGCCGCTTGCCGACACGGCGCGCGCTGGTGCGCGCCCGCATGATCCTCGCGGCGGCAGGACTCGTCCTGAGCGTGCCGGCCTTGCTCATGGCTCTCAGCCTGGGGACAGGAGCGCCGCTGGATCCGATCGGGTCGCAGACACGAGGCCTGTCGCGCGGCATCGCCCAGCTCGACGCCGCATTGACGAACCTCCAGGGATCGCTGATCGCGGCCGGCGCATCCCTCGACAATGGCCGCCAGGCATCGACCGATGCCTCGGCGATGACGGCGTCATTGGCGACAGCTATGTCGGAGCTCTCGGCGGCCTCCAGCGTCCAGGTCCTCGGGCTGCAGCCGTTCGCCCAGCTGGCTCCCCGGTTCTTGGAGCTGGCCACGCGCTCCCAGGCGGTCGCCTTGTCGCTCTCATCTACCGCGGACTCCCTCGGCAACACGCGCGTGGAGCTGACTGCCCTGCAGGGCGATGTCGGCGCCCTGCGTGACACGCTGCGCCAGCTGGGACCGAGCGCCCCTTCCCTGCTGGTGACCAGGCTGTTGCTGGCCCTGCTCGTTGTCTGGGTGGGGGCGACATCGGGCGTCGCCCTGCTGGCTGCCGTTCGCGAGCTCCAATGAGGCGCTGGCGGGAGGCGTCCGGCGGGCGAGCCGAGCGCCTCCCGTCCAAGGTGGGCTGCATCCCACGTGCCAGCCTGACCGCTACCCGGTGCGGTCCGAGCCCTTCTCGCCAAGCTCCTCGAGCACGACCTCTGGGAGGCCGGCCCGCAGCTCAGTGGCCTCGGGAACCAGGTGCTGGTCACCAGACTCGGCCGCGCCCTCGCCCGCCACGCCGGCCTGCCCGCGCGGCGCGGGACGGTACGCGGGAGCCACCTGCAGCGTGTGGACCACCTCGCGGACCCGGTAGCGGTGCGTGACGCCCGCTTCGTCGAGGTAGTCGACCAGGTCGCCGACCTGCGGAAGCGGAGCGGCGTGGGCGAGGTCCGCGGCCCGATAGCCGTCCTGGCTCGGGAAATAGACCGTGTACGGCGTCCCGCCGCCCGGACCAACTCCGGCTGGATCGGTCTCGGCGGTCGCGACGTCGTCCTCAGGATCCATTCGCTCGCCTCGAATCAGCAGGTCGTCCGCGACCGGACCATCATGGTGGACACCTCGCCCAAACGCCAGCGAACCGGCCGCGGGATCGCGGCTGGCACGCAGCCTGCGGGATAAGAGGGCCTGTCGCAGCATGGGAACGCATGGATCTCACGCGCTCCGCAACCGAGCCGATCAGCATCCAGCCCGCGCGGCCGCCAGGCGCCGGCCGCGAGGATGAGCCCGCGCGACGACGCCTGCGCATCGCGCAGGTGGCGGCGCCGTTCGAACCGGTCCCGCCGCGTGGCTACGGCGGGACCGAGCGAGTGATTGGGGCGCTGGTCCGCGAGCTGATCGACCGCGGCCACGAGGTCACCACCTACGCGGCGGGTGATTCGGAGGTGCCCGGGCGGCTGGTGGCAACCGTGCCAGAGGCGCTGCGACCAGCGGGATCCGACGAGGACGGCAGCGGCTATCTCCTCGAGACGGCGATGCGGGTCCTCGACGATGCAGACCAGTTCGACCTCATCCACAGCCACGTGGAGTGGTCGAGCCTGTTCCTGAGCCGCGCCACCGCGACGCCGACCGCCTTCACCTTCCACGGACGCCTCGACCGTCCGTGGACCACGGGCCTGCTGCAGCGGACGCGGGGCAGCCTGGTGGCCATCAGCGAGCACCAGGCATCGACGCATCCCGACGTCTCCTGGGCGGCCGTCGTGCACAACGGGTTGGACTTGGGCTCACTTCCCTGGCGGCGGGAGGCCGGCAACGACCTCTGTTTCGTCGGACGGGTGGCACCCGAGAAGGGCGTCCTGGACGCGATCGATGTCGCCGCACGGGCCGGGCGTCATTTGCGCATCGCGGCCAAGGTGGGGCCGCTCCCCGATGAGCAGGACTACTACGAGAACGTCTTCAAGCCAGCGCTGAAAGGCCACGACGTCGAGTTCCTGGGCGAGCTGGGCTCCGAAGAGCGCGGCCAGCTCGTCAGCGAATGCCTCGCCAGCCTCGTCACCGGCGTCTG
>VBGQ01000113.1 GCA_005882055.1 Chloroflexota bacterium | reverse complement strand
AGATTCGAGATCGGCGTGTCGGACGCCTACCCCGATGGGGCGCTGGAGCGCCTGCGTGATCGCGTCGAGGCGCTAGGCGGCGAGCTCATCCTCGTGGACCCGAAGGACGGAGGTTCGTTCGTTGCAGCGACGCTCCCATCGGCAGCGCCGCGATCGCTCTCGGCCAGGTAGAGCAGGACCGCCTTCACCCGCTTGTGAACGGCGGGCTCCCACGTCAGCCCGAGCTTGAGCAGGATTGAGTGGATGACCTTCTCGACCGAGCGCTCCGCCACGACGATCTCGCTGGCAATTGACGCGTTGTTCTTGCCTTCTGCCATCAATCGCAGGACGTCGCGTTCCCGATGGGTCAGCTCGCCCAGGGGCGACGTGGCGCCACGCGCTCGCTCAGCCACCAGCCCTTCCACGACCTTCGGATCGATCACGGATCCGCCCTCCGCGACGGCGCGGATCGCGGCGACAAGCTGGTCGACGTCCTGCAGGCGCTCCTTGAGTAGGTACGCACGCCCGGCACTGCCAGCATCCAGCAACGCCAGAGCGAAGTCCGGGTTCGCGTATTGGCTAAGCACTACGACGCCCAGCTGCGGGTTCGTCTCACGCCATCGCGCCGCGGCCTGGATCCCTTCGTCGGACTGGTCCGGCGGCATGCGAATATCGGTCACCACGACGTCTGGCCGCTCAGCCTCGACGGCCGCCAGCAGAGATTCGAGGTCGCCACAGACCGCCGCCACCTCAAGCCCGTCCTGCGCGTCCAGCAGCCGTCGGACACCCTCGCGCAGGAGGTAGTTGTCCTCGGCGAGGACGAGCCGGATGGGCATGGGCAGAGAATACGCCGGTGGGTACCCCCGAGCTGCCCCTGGTGCTGATCGTCGACGACAATGAGCGCAATCGAAAGCTGGCGGGCGACGTGCTCCGAATTACCGGATTCCGGACGCTCGATGCCAGCAGCGCCGGGCAGGCGATTGAGCTCGCCGTTGTGCAGCTGCCAGACATCATCCTGATGGACTTGCGTCTTCCGGACTTCGACGGCACCGAGGCAACCCGTCGGCTTCGAGCGATCCCATCGACGTCAGGCATCCCGGTCGTCGCGATGAGCGCACTGCCGCTCGATCCCGCCGATGGTTGGCTGGCCGAGTCCGGATTCGTCGGCCAGATAGCAAAGCCCATCGACACAGACGAGCTCCCCGACCTTATCCGGAGCTTCTGCACGCGGGGCGTCCCATCGAGCGCCCGATATGGTCTTTCGATGGACAACAACGGGAGGGACGTCGAATGAAGGCGCGCACCTTGCGGCCGATCGGCATCGTCATACTCGCCGGTCTGCTCGCGGCCTGTTCGACCTTCGCCTCGAGCACACCGACTCCGCGACCGGTGCCGCGGGTTGGCATGATGCACGTCGGCACTGACCACGTTCCGCCCTCGTTGGGAACGCTCGTAGGGCGCCTCGCGGAGCTGGGCTGGATCGACTCCGCAGATGAGGCAATGCGCGAGCTCATCGGCGACGGGACGAAGGTGAACGGCCAGATGAAGCAGCTGCACGGCGAGTTTGACGGACCGCGGATCACGCTCATCTGGAGCAATCTCACACCGGAGCAGGTGCAGCAACAGGCGCGCGACTTCGTCAGTCAGCACGTCGACGTCATCGTCGCTTTCGAGGACAAATCGATCTCCGCCGCCCGGTCGGCGACAGCGGACCCGGCAAACCGGATCCCAATCGTGTTCCTTCACCCGTCCGACCCGGTGCGTGATGGGCTCGTCCAGAGCCTTTCGCATCCCGGTGGCAACATGACCGGCGTTTTCGGCGCCCGCGATCCGGTCGCGAAGCAGCTCGAGTACTACCGCTACATCATCCCCGGAGTCAGGCGTCTGCTGACACTGGTCGATCCTACCGATGCGACCACGCCGCCGCTGCTTGCGCAAGCGGAGGACGCCGCCCAGAAGCTCGGCCTCAAGCTCGAGATCCGGCACGCCTCCAACGACGCGGAGCTGGGCAAGGTCTTCGGAGCGCTTGTGCCCGGCACGGTTGACGGCGCCTTCATCCTGTCACCAACCCTCCGACTCTTCCACTCTCAGCGCATCATTGAACTGGCGGCCAAGGCGAATCTTCCGGTCCAGGCGCACCGCAAGGAATGGGTGGCGCAGGGCGCGTTGTTCTCTCTCGGAGTCGATGTGGCACCTGTCGGTGCCGCCGCAGGGAGGTTCGTCGACAGCATCCTCCGGGGGACACCGCCCGCAGACCTGCCCGTCGAAGAGGTGCCGCGCGTGGAGTTTGCGCTGAGTCTGAAACGCGCCGCGGAGCTCCACATCACCGTGCCCCAAGACGTGATCACCCTCGCGGACGTGTTGTACCGGTAGCCAGGGGCCAGTCGCTGGGCGGTGGCAGTTGTGTTGAGGCCAGCTCGGCTCCGTCGGCGGCTCATCTGGAGGTACGCCGCTGTTGTGGTCACACTCGTCACGGCGGCAATCGTGTCAGTGGGCCTGAGCGAGTTCTACTTCTCCTACGAGGACACGCAACGGTCGGTAACCAGACTGGAGGCCGACAAGGCCTCGGCCGCCGCCGTGTCCATTGACCAATTCGTGCAGGGGATCCTCGATGATTTGCGGGAGGTGAGGAAGCCCGCAACCAACTCAACGGAGCGGTTGCAGTCCTTCCTGGCCCTGCTTCGCCGTCAGAGCCAGATAAGCCAGCTGACGTACCTGAATGCGAGCGGAATTGCTTGTGTCGCGGCGTACTCGATTGAGGTAAACGAGATCGACACGACGAGGTGCGAGGGCGACCGCTCAACCAGCAAAGAGTTCCTCGGCGCCAAGGCCGCCCGTCAGTACTTCGGCAGCGTGATCTACAACGAACGTGATTCGCGGCCGCACATGATCGTCGCGGTGGCTGAGGATGAGCCAGGTGCGGGCGTCGTCATTGCGGACGTGGACCTGGGAGCGGTACTCGACGCGATCAAGCGCGCGCAGATCGGCACCGCCGGATACGCATACGCGATCGATTCGCGAGGTGAGCTGATCGCTCATCCGAACAGCAATCTCGTTCTGGGCCACAAGAACTTCGCCGACCTGCCCCAGGTCAGCGCCGCCCTCGGTCCCGGCGCCGCCGCAGCCGACGTTGTCACGACAGGACGGGATCCGGATGGGAGGGAGGTGATCAGCGCCTACCAGAGCGTGGACCCACCGGGCTGGTGGGTCTTTGTCGAGGAGCCGCTCAGCGAGGCGTTCGCACCTATCGGAGCCGCGATGTGGCGCACGGCAGCGCTGCTCATCGCGTTCCTCATGTTGGCGATCCTCGTCAGCGTGCTGCTGGCGCGCAACCTCGTGAAGCCGATCGAGTCGATCCAGGCAGCTGCAGCCCGCATCGGCTCGGGTGCGCTCAATCAGCGCATCGAGGTGAGGAGCAGCGACGAGCTTGGGGCCCTCGCCGAAGAGTTCAACCGCATGGCAGCGCGCCTGCAAACGTACTACGCCGATCTCGAGAACGAGGTCCAGGAGCGGACCAGGGAGCTCGCGACTGCGCTCGGGGACCTGGACCAGAAGTCGCGGGAGCTCGAGGCGGCAAGTCGCCACAAGTCGGAGTTTCTGGCCAACATGTCGCACGAGCTGCGAACGCCACTGAACGCGATCAGCGGCTTCTCGCAGGTGCTCCGCAAGCAGCTGTTTGGCGAGATCAACGAGAAGCAGGCCGAGTACCTCGAGGACATCCTCGCCTCCGCCCGCGACCTTCTGTCGCTCATCGACGACGTGCTCGATCTGGCCAAGGTCGAGTCGGGCCAGATTGAGCTCCGCCTGGCGCCGTTCTCCCTGCCGGAGGCGCTCGAACGCGGCGTCGTGAGCGTACGCGAGCGCGCAATAAGGGGGGACATAACGATTACGCTCTCCTCGGATCCCGCCATCGGCACTGTGGTAGGTGATGAGCGCCGAATCAGGCAGGTGATCTTCAACCTGCTCTCCAACGCGGTGAAGTTCACCCCGCCAGGGGGGGCCATCGACGTCAGCGCAAAGGAGCTCGACGGAGAGGTGCGAATATCGGTCCGTGATACCGGTCCCGGCATCCCGCTGGAGGATAGGGATCGGATCTTCGAGGAGTTCCAGCAGGCCGCCGCGGGCAAGGAACAAATCGAGGGAACGGGCCTGGGGCTGGCACTCTCGAAGCGACTGGTCGAACTCCACGACGGGCGGATCTGGGTCGAGAGCGACCTGGGCCACGGCAGCACATTCACGTTTACGCTCGGGGCCAAGGCGGCGTAGCCGTGGCAGAGCAGCAGATCCTGGTCGTCGAAGACAACGAGAAGAACATGAAGCTGGTTCGCGACGTGCTCCAGGCGACCGGATACAGCACCCTCGAGGCATCGACCGCTGGTCGTGCCATAGCTTTGGCCGTCGAGCATTCTCCGGCCCTCGTCCTGATGGACATCCGCCTATCAGGCATGGACGGTTTGGAGGCGTTGAAGCAGTTGCGGATGGATTCCCGCACAGAGCGCATCCCGGTGCTGGCCGTCACTGCCCAGGCGATGAAAGGCGATCGCGACCGCTTCATGGAAGCAGGGTTCGACGGCTATCTGTCGAAGCCGATTGATATCGATGAGCTCCTCGAGGCGGTCGCGCGGTTCTGCAAGAGGGGCGATGGATGAAGGACGACGGCGCGCGGTTCCTCGTCGTCAACGACGTGCGCACCCGGGCCGCATAAGGAAGCACCCCGACATCGCGGTGATGCCCGGCGAACGCGGGAGGGTTGGTACCGCATACCGGATTCGAACCGGTGATCTCCGCCTTGAGAGGGCGGTGTCCTAGGCCTCTAGACGAATGCGGCGCGGTCCAGGTGATCCGGGACGGGCGCCGAGTATATCAACGCCCCTCTGACCCCCTCAACCGCGCCGCTCCGTCTTCCCCCCTGAACATTTCCACCGGAAGGGCCGCCGCGCCTTCCCCCCCGGTGACGTCAGCGGAAGCCGCCGATGAGCCAGATGACGAACAGGACGATAAGGATCAGGCCGATGAGGCCGACTCCCCCGCCGTAGTAGTTCCCCCACGAACCCCGGTAGCCGTACCCCACGCCTCCGAATAGAAGCAGGAGCACGACGACCACGATGATGATCCAGAGCATCGAGCGCCTCCACGATTTCTCCGACGCTCTACCGAATATGCAGGATTGGTGCCGGGTCGAGAGACGGGGGGTTACTCGCCGCGATCCGCCGGCCAGGTGCCCATCACCTGGCGCAGGATCGCGAACTCCCCGGTGTGGTACGCGTTGTGGTCACCGATGATGCGTACCCCACGCGCGAGCGTGTGCCCCGGCGTCCGAGGCAGCGGCGCCAGGATGTCGCGCTCGGGATCAGCGACCATCGCCCGCAGCGCCGAACGGTCCCCCGCGAAGCCGGCAGTCGAGGCGTCCCATTGCTCGCGGCTGGCCTTCATGTGGCGCTCCGGCCAGAAGTCGACCGGCCAGATGCCGGGCGAATAGTTGGCATCGGTCACGTACTCGAGCATGTCGCGTTGCG
>VBGQ01000090.1:23375-29932 GCA_005882055.1 Chloroflexota bacterium | reverse complement strand
TGAGGACGCGTCAAGCCGATCCGTGGCTTGACAAGGTGGCGGCCGGAGCACAATCTCGTCATCGGACCGGACCAGGCACACCCATTCGCCGTCAGCGGGTACGTCGCCAAGGGGCAGCCGGCCGTCTTCACCGTCGACTCAATCGCGGCGGGCAGATACGTGATCTGGTGCTCGGTGCCGAATCACGCGAACAACGGGATGGTCGGCACGCTCACCGTCACGCCCTGATATTCAGGAGGTCCATCTCGCCGGGCTAGACTCGGCCGATGCCCACCGGTTCCGCGCCCTTCGCTGATTTCTCCGCCGCGGCCGACGCCATCGGCGCCACGACCTCCAAGCTCGCAAAGCGCGACCTGCTGGCGGCGTACCTCCGTGAGCTACCCGCCGCGGACGTCGCGGTCGCGGCCACCTTCTTTGCCGGCCGCCCGCTCCCCGGCGCAGCGGACAAGCTGGGGCTGGGCTGGGTGCAGCTCTCGGAGGCGCTGGCGCGCGCCAGCGGCGCCGGCGAGCGCGAGCTGAGCCAGGCATACCTGCGCCATTCCGACGTGGGCGATGCCGCCGTGGAGCTCCTGGAGCAACGCGACGGCGAGGCTCCGAGCACAGCACCATTGGCCATGGCGGACGTCGACCAGGCGTTTCGTGCCATGAGCGAGGCCAAGGGCAGCGCGCCCCGGACGGCGTTGATGACCGAGCTGCTGCGGCGAGCCGCGCCCGGGGAGGCACGCTACCTGGGCAAGATCGCCGCGCGGGAGCTGCGCATCGGATTGCGCGAGGGACTGCTCGAGGAGGCGATCGCTGCCGCCTTCGGACGACCTGTCGCCGACGTTCGGCGGGCCCTCATGCTCGTCGCCGAGCCTGGCGAAACGGCCACGCTGGCGCGCGAAGATCGCCTCTCGGAGGCGGCGCTCCACGTTGGCCGCCCGATCCGGTTCATGCTTGCCACACCGGTGGCCGACGCCGCCGAGGTGGTGCGCCGCGTCGGGGAGGAGGCGTGGATCGAGGACAAGTACGACGGCATCCGCGCCCAGCTGCATCTCGGCCCCGGAACCGGAGGCCCGCGTCTGTTCAGCCGTGACCTCAACGAGGTGAGCATCTCGTTCCCTGAGGTGGTCGCAGCGGCGTCGCGCCTGGATGGCGAGGTGGTCCTGGACGGGGAGCTGGTGCCTTATCGTGAGGGCTCGGTCCTCGACTTCGCCTCGCTGCAGACCCGCCTGGGACGCGTGAACCCCAGCACCGAGCTGGTCGCCTCCGTGCCGGTGGTGCTGATCACCTTCGACCTCCTGCGTCACGACGGTCGCGACGCGCTCGATCTCCCGCTTCGCGAACGCCGGAAGGTCCTCGAGGAGCTCGCGCTGCCGGATCGGACCGATGGCGGCCTCCTCTTCTCGCACCTGGCCACGGCGCGCGGTGCGGCCGAGGTTGATGCCTTCTTCGACGACGCCCGCGACCGTCACAACGAGGGGCTGATGGTCAAGGACCCCGAATCGACCTACCAGCCCGGTCGTCGGGGGCTGGGTTGGCTCAAGCTGAAGCGCGCACTGGCGACCCTCGACTGCGTGGTGGTTGGGGTCGAGTGGGGCCACGGCAAGCGACGCGGCGTGCTCTCGGACTACACCTTCGCCGTCCTGGCGCCGGATGGAGAGTCGCTGCTCACCATCGGCAAGGCGTACACAGGCCTGACCGATGCGGAGATCGCCGAGATGACCGAGTACTTCCTGACGACCACCGTTCAGGACCACGGACGCTACCGCGCGGTGACTCCGGAGATCGTGGTCGAGATCGCCTTCGACCGGATCCAGCGCTCAGCGCGCCATCGCTCGGGGTTCGCGCTGCGCTTCCCTCGCATCGTGCGCATCCGGACCGAGAAGGCGCCCAGCCAGATCGACGACCTGGCGGCCGTGGAGCGCCTGTTCGAGGCGCAGGCCAGCGGACGCATCCTCCTCGCTACCGGAGCGGCGGGAGAGACGGAGCGGATCGAGGCCACCGGCAGCGCCGAGGAGGGGTAGCCGCCCGCTGGCGTTCGCCATCGGTCCTGCTAGCATCGCGCGCACCATGAGCGCGTTCGGGGGCGACATCTTCGAGCCGGCCTCGTTTTCGCAGGTCGAGCTCGACGTCTACACCACCGACTACCGCGTCTCGGGCACGGTCAGCACCCGCTTTGGTCGGGTGTCCGACATCCTCAACCAGCTGAGCAGCTCGCACATTCCGCTGGTGCGGGCCACGATCTCGGAGTACGACGACCCGTCGAGCACGCTGGCTGCGGAGCATGTCCACGTGCCGGTCGAGGAGATCCTGTTCTGCGTCGCCTCGACCGAGGGCGAGGCGCGACCCGACATGCGCATCGCCAAGCGGCCGGTGAAGGCGCAGATCGCGGTGCCGCCCTTCCGCTTCACCGGCACCGCGCACGTCACGGTCGGCAGCCGCCCGGTCGACGGCCTGCTCAACGCCGCGGACCGTTTCATGGCCATGACCGACGTCACGGTTGGGTGCGCGCGCTACCCCGAGCTGGCTCGGACGGCGAAGGCGCTGGCCGTCCAGCGGCGCCGCGCGCACGTCCTGCTGGTGGCCGACGACGAGCGACCCGACGACCTGCTCGCAGACGTTCTCGACGAACGCACCGCGAACGACTGGCTCGTCTCCAGGGAGCCGAAGACCGAGGGCTAGCCTCCGGCCGCGCGGCGCTTCGGTGCCTCGGGATGGACCGATGGACGCTCCGCCTGCTTGCGGCTGGCGTTCATGACCGCCTCGGCGAAGGCCACCACGCGGGCCGCATCCATGCGCTGGACCCGGCCGATGCCGTTCGCCCACCACGGTGCGTTCTCGACGGTGATGACCTCCACGTCGGGCTCCTCGAGCACCAGCTGGCTGCGTCGCGAGGGAAAGGCCACGGCCGCCTCGATGGGCGGGTTGAGCTCGGTGGTCGATTCACGGGCCCAGGTCACGACCGCGTTCTTCGCTGATCCGGCCTCGAAGGATGGATTGGTCAGGCACGCGATCCAGCCCCGCCGGCCGTGGGTATCGAACTCCCAGGTGTTGATCCGGACCCGATAGTGACCCTGCCAGCGCCGCACCACCAGCGCACGGATGCCGGGCGGCCCGGCGAGCAGCGCCTCGAGGTCGTGCGGCACGCCTGGGAGACGGGGGCGAAGCATCAGGAGGTAGCTGTCGTCGAGCGTGGGCGAAAGCAGGCGAACGAGGTCCTCGCCCCCGCCGTCCTTCCGTTCGCGGAAGGTCTGGGCCAGCATGCCGGCCCCAACGCCAAGGCCCAGGGCGGCGGCGATGGCGAGCACCGCGCTGGCCTCCTCGCGGCGCGAGGGAGCGACCATGGCGAGCACCGCGGCGACCGCGCCGACCCCCAGCATCACCGCCGCCAACGCCGCTGCTCCCCGCCGCGACGAGGGCCTTGGGGCAAGGCGGATCACGCGCACTGTTGCGTTCCGGTGGGCCAGGGTGCCGGTGCTAGAGTCGGCGCATGGCTCTGACGGTCCTGGCCACGTTCGTCGACCCATCTGCTGGGCTGCGCGTGGAGGCGGCGGCCGGGAGTGGCTTCTCGATCGTGATGGACGCCGACGAGGGTGACCTGCCCGCCACCGCGGCCACGCCGCGCGAGGCGCTGCTCGCCGCCGTGGTGGGCTGCACGGCGATGGACGTCGCCAGCATCCTGCGCAAGAAGCGGCAGCACGCCTCTGGCTATCGCGTCTCCGCGCGGGGCGAGACACGAGAGGGTCTCCACCCGCACGTCTTCACCCGCATCGTCATCGAGCACCAGGTCGACGGCCAGGTTGCCGCCGAGGCGCTGCGACGGTCGATCGAGCTGTCCGCGACGCGCTACTGCCCGCTCATCGCGATGCTCTCGGCCTCGGTCACCATCGAGCATCGGTATCGGCTGCTGGAAGCCGGGAGGGAGGGGGAGCAAGCCGACCTGGTGGTCGTCACGGGGCCTGGCGCCGCCTGATCGCCGGGAGGCCACGGACCCCCGACTCGTCAGCTTCGAGGTCAGCGGATCCGCCAGCGATCCGCGGGCGCCTCCACTGCGGTCAGAACCGCCTCACGGAATCGGTCGATGTCGAACGGCTTGGCGATGATCGGTCCCAGCGGCGCGAGCTCGCTCAGCCGGCCTCGCGACGCCGCGCTGACGAAGACCGCCGGAATGCCGGGCCAGGTCTCGCGCAGCAGCTCGGCAATGTCGCCGCCGTCGCCATCGGGCAGCATCACGTCCACGACGAGCAGGTGGGGGAGGGCGACCGCCATCAGGTCGCCGAGATCGACGATGCGGGCGCAGCTGACCACGTTGAAGCCAAGGTCGCGGAGGATGTCCGCCTCGAGCGCTGCGATGTCGGGGTCGTCTTCCAGGACGTAGGCGCGGAGGGGTGCCTCTTCGTCGCGCTGCGGCTCCTGGGCGGGGGCAGCCTGCGTCGCCGGCGCGGCCGGATCGGTGAGTGCGTCGCGAGTGGAGGCCGTCACCGGCGGGGATGCGGTCATGCCGTGAGTCTCGCGGCGGGCACCCGCCACGGCAATGAGGCGATACGGCCATCGGTCTGGTACCTCCGGCCCTGCGCTCGGGCACGCTTGTTGCACCGTTGTATGCTCACGACCCGCGCCGACCCCCCGAGGGCAGATGCGAGGGCGCGCGCTCGAAGCGAGGCACATCACCATGGCGCGATCCATGTGGCGGGGAGCGATCCAGTTCGGGCTGGTCACCATCCCGGTCAAGCTCTATCTGGCCACCGAGCAGGGCGGCATCGGCTTCAACATGCTGCACAAGACCTGCCTCAACCGTATCCAGATGAAGGTCTGGTGCCCGTACCACGAGGAGGTCATCCAGCGCTCGGACACGGTCCGCGGCTACGAGTGGACCAAGGACAAGTACGTCGTCGTGACCGACGAGGATCTCGAGTCGGTGCCGCTCAAGACGGTGCGCGCCATCGAGATCGAGAAGTTCGTCGACGAGGAGCAGGCGGAGGAGACGGCCTCGCGCTTCGTCAAGCAGGCGTACTACCTGGAGCCCGATGAGATCGGCCGCAAGGCGTTCTACCTGCTCAAATCGGTCCTCGCCGATGCGCATAAGACCGCGATCTGCAAGCTCGTCCTCCGCGACCGGGAGCAGCTGGCGGCGCTGAACCCGTTCTCCGACACGATGCTGCTGACCACGCTCCACTGGCCCGATGAGATCCGCTCGCTGGAGGAGCTCAACCTTCCCGAGCAGTCGATCGAGATCAAGCCCACCGAGCGCAAGATGGCCGAGCAGCTCGTGGAGAGCATGGCTGGCACGTTCGACGCCACCGAGTACCACGACGAGTACCGCGATGCGCTGATGGGCGTCATCGAGGCCAAGGTTGCCGGCGAGAAGCCAAAGCCTGCCGCCAAGGAGCAGCCGACCAAGATCGGCGACCTGATGGCCGCCCTCGAGGCGTCGGTGGCAGCGGCTCGCGAAGGCCGGCGCGGCGGCGAGGAGAAGAAGGAACCAGCGTCGTCCGGCAGTGGTCGCTCGCGTCGAGCCGCGAGCGCTCCGGCCAAGGGCGGCAGGGGATCGCGCGCCGCCAAGCGGCCCGTGGATGAGGAGAAGCCGGCCAGGCGCCGCAAGACGGCGTAGCCTCCCGGCGTGCTCGACGACCAGCTCAAGCTCCCGCTCCCCGAGGAGCACGCCGGACGGCGACTCCCAGAGCGGATCCGCCCGATGCAGGCGGCGGCGGTCGACGCGCCGTTCGACGACGCGGACTACTTCTTCGAGCCCTGGTGGCCCGGAGCACGCGCGCTGGCATTCATCGAGTCGGGCAGGCTGCGGATGACGGTGAGCGGCCTCTCCGACCCGATCGCCGCCTTTCCCGAGCTGCGTGAGCTGCCGCAGCAGCTGGTGGGAGACGGGATCGTGCTGGATGGCACGCTGCTGGTCCTCGACGACGAGGGCCGACCGGACGCGGAGCTTCTGCGCGCGCGGCTGACCGGCGGGGCTCGGGCTCTTGGCGGGCTTCCTGGGCGGCCCGCCTACGTGGCCTCCGACCTGCTCTGGGATGACGGGCTCGCCTGGACCAGGCGCCCGTTCGGGGCGCGGCGTGACCGGCTGACCGCCGTGCTGCCCGCCGGTGACCGGGTCATCGTGGGCCGCGGGTATGCACAGGAAGGCACGTTGGTCGCAGAGGCCCTCGCGGGCCTGGGAATCGATGGGCTCTCGGCGCGCCGCCTCTCGGCGCGCTACCGTGCGGGGTTGTCGGGCGACGCCTGGCTGCGCGCGCCGGTCACGCCGCCGGACCCGCGGCCACGTCCGACGCTGGCGCTGATCCTGAGGCTGCCCTTGAGCTGAGCCTCATCGGTTCGAAGGCAGGAAGCGCTCGAGTGCCCACGGCCACGGAGGCGCCGGGATCAACCGCTGCGCACCTTGCACCAGCTCGTCCCGCGGGTAGATGTGCAGCGAGCCGATCTCGTAGGTGACGGTGGCCGGCGGCCCGGCCACGAAACGAAGCGGGGATCCATGCAGGAAGGAGGCAGCCGCGACCGCCTGTGTCGAGTCCTCGCCCCAGTGGGATCGCAGGACGGCTGAAACCTCCCAGGTGAGCGAT
>VBGQ01000090.1:0-23282 GCA_005882055.1 Chloroflexota bacterium | reverse complement strand
GACGAATGCGGTGTAGGCATTGTCCAGCAGCGAGCGGCGATACAGGTCGTCCGCGATCGGCGCCTCGCCGAACTGCTCCTCCACCAGCGCGGCGTTGATCAGCTCGCGGTGCGTGACCGGACTCCAGCGGACCGATGCGTCGCTCGCCGCGAGCGCGCATTCGCGGTCGCCGGCCTCGGCGCACAGCACCGCGAGGTTCGTCCAGGAAGGAGCGTCGCCCGGATTCAGCCTGACCGCGGCGCGAGCGGCGGCGATGGCGGTGTCACGGTCGCCGACCATGTCGGCCGCGACCGCCAGGGCCTTCGGTCCGCTGGGCTGTGACGGGTCGAGCGCGATCGCGGATCGATACCAGCCCTCAGCAGAGCTCCAGCGCCCCGCGTAGATGTCCTCGGTCGCCAGTCGATACGTGACGCTCGCGGCGTCCCCGACCAGCACCGGAACCAGCAGTGCGCCAACCACGAGCGCCGCCAGCGCGGGCGCCGCCCGTGGAATGCGGACAGGTGTCCAGGTCACGGCGCGCGCGTCGAGGATCGCGATCGCCGCCAGCAGCAGCACGATCAGATCAAAGCTGGGCAGGAAGGTCAGATCCTCCACGAATCCGGCGATCAGGAAGCCAGCCAGGACCGATGTGGCGGCGCGCCCTCGAACGGTCCGCGACCTCCACGGACCGGCGACCCAGAAGAAGACAACGATGATCGCCACAGCGGCCGCCAGCCCAAGCAGGCCGGCATCGCCGAGGACGCCGAGCGCCAGGTCATGGGAATGCGGCTGGCGAATCGCTCCCATCCCGGCGGCGGCAGCCGCCTGGCGGGCATACGGCATGGTTCCTGGCCCGATCCCGGTGATCGGACTCGCGGACCACGCCGTCAGCGTGTCGGTCCACAGCCGCTCGCGATACAGCAGTGACGTGATCGCGGTGAAGCGCGGGGCGACGAAGGCCACAGTCACCGCCAGCACCAGCACGATTCCCGCTGCGGCCACCAGCCAAGCCCGGCTGGGGCGCGGGAGACGGAATCGGCGCAGGCGCGACGCGTAGGGCATCGCGTAGACCAGGCCGGCAACCCCGAGCGCCAACCATGCCGACCGGGAGCCGGAAAGGGCGGACAAGGGGACGATCAGGACGACGGTGCCGGCGAGCAGCACGAGGCGCAGCCATCGAGGCTGCACCAGCAGGCAGAGCGGCAAGAGACCCAGCAGGATGAAGGGCGGCACCGCGACCGAGCCGAATGCCGTGGACTCGCCGCTCACGCGTACCGGCGGCAGGCCGCCGATCCCCAGCGAGAACCATCCGATGCGGCGCGACAGCAGCTGCCACAGGATCGACGCAGCGAGTGCCAGGGTCGGCATGGTCACCACCAGGGCCGAGATGACCGGCCGGCGCCTGAGCGCCACGACCGCCAGCGGTAGCAACCCGGCGAACCCGATGCTGGCCGCCATGGCACGGGCCGCCAGCCCGTGGTTCGAGCCCAGGATGCTGGCGATCCCCAGGGCGACCAGGAGGGCCAGGATCGGAAGGTCGAGGCGCGATCGCGGATAGGAGGCTCCGCGCAGCAGGGCGAAGATGCCGGCGACGAGCGCACAGCCACCAATGAGGTGCAGTGCGAGCTGCAGGCGGCCGTCCCACAGCGCGCTGTCCCAGCCGAGGTTGCCAAAGACTGCGAGCCCACCGATAACGGCGAGCAGCTCCACCGCGTTCAGTCGCGCGTGCCCGATCCAGATGGCACGTGGAAAGCGAAGGCGCGCATCCTCGCCGCTCGCCGCGCTGGCCGGGTCGTCAGTGCGCGGCATGGTCGAGGAAGGTCATGGCTCGTTCCAGCTTGGTGAGCGGCTCGACGCTCAGCCCCTCGACGGCGAGCAGCTCGGTCAGCAGCCCATCAAGCAGGGCGGCCTGCGCTCGCGCCTCCCGCCGGGCGGCCGCAGCGTCCAGCTCGACCTCGACGCACCACAGGCCGCCGAGCGTCGTGCCGCGGTGCAGTACGAGGACGCGATCGAGGGAGAGGGTCGCGACCTGCGCCCGTCGCTCGGTGACCGGGCGTTGGGTCCTGCGCTGCCGAAGGGCGAAGACCTCGTGGAGGTCACGCCCGCCGGCTAGCGACAGGAGACGGCTGCGCGCCGCAGATGGTGGCCAGGAATCGGGATCGAGCCGGGCGGTCGCGGGGCCTTCGATCTCCGGCCGCCGGTGGAGGGCAGCCCCCACGCCGCCCAGCTCGCGGGAGCAGGGAGCCCCCGCTCTGGATTTCGCGGGCGGTCCCTTGAGCGAGACCAGGTAGCGACGCGATCGCCGTCGGAGGCGGCACGCCCACTGGGAGGACGAGAGCCGGCCGTCATCGGTATCGAGGTAGCGGTCCAGCTCGAGAAAGGTCCGCGCCTCTCCCAGCCGAATGGAGGCCGAGCGGCGCCGCGAGGCCATCATCAGTCACCGGTTCGGGTGGCCACCGCCTGGTAGAGCTCGGCGGCCGCCGCCACCGACGCGGCGACGGACTCGCGGAGGCTGACAGGGGAGAGGACCTCGACCCCATCACCCCATGACAGGATCCATGGCCGGATCTCAACGATCCCGGCGACCGTGAAGGTCAGCTCGACACCCCCATCGGGAAGCTCGACGAGCCGTTGCGACCGATGCCAGACGGCTTCCTGTACGCGACGCGCCACCGAGGCGTCGAAGCGGAGGCGGACCTCCTCGGTTGGCGTGCCCTCCGACGACCAGATCCCCCATGAATGCGCAAGGAATCGGTCCGGATCGAACTCCTCGGGGATCTCATAGCGCTGCGTGGTGAGGGTCGCGGACCGGATGCGCTCGATCTTGAACGTTCGCAGAGCACCGGGCGTCTCGTCGAAGCCGATGAGATACACGGTGCGCAGCCCGGCATCGGGCTCGAGGAAATACGGGCGGACCCGTGTCGAGCGTCGGGGTCCCTCGCTCGACTCGTAGTCGATCTCCACCACGCGGCCCTCCGACCAGCCGCGCGCCACCGTGGCGAAGGTGCGGGTGAATGGCTCGTTGGGGGAGTGCTCGCCGACAGCCAGCATGGTGGCCGCGACATGCCTGGCAATCGGCTGCGGCAGCAGGTCAGCCAGCTTGGTGAAGGCGCTCACGACGGCCTGGTCGTACTCGTCGCTCCACCTCGCGATGAGGCGCGCGGCCAGGAAGAGGACGATCGCTTCGGGCACCGACAGGTGCAGGGGAGGCAGGAAGTACTTGCGCTCGATGCCGTACCGGCCCCGCCCGGCCTGGAAGATCGGGACGGCAAGCTCCTCGTCGAGAGCGTTGATGTCGCGGTAGACCGTTCGGGTGGTCATGCCGGTGAGCCGAGCGATCTCGGCCACTGGCACGCCCTGCTCGCCGCTGCCCGCGCTGTACAGGATCGACGCGACGCGCAGGAGGCGGGCGAGGCGATCCCGCTTGCGCCCCGCGCGATCGTCGGCGGGCCCGTCGTCCGCCAAGTCGTCGGCTGGCAGATCAGCAGTCATCGGCCCGGATGGTACCCCGGCCCACCCCAAGGCGGGCCTTCGCCGCTAGCTGGGGCTGGGCGTCGGGCTCCCCGGCGAGCTGCCGGTGGCGGTGGCGCTGGAGGTCGCCGATGGGCGCACGCTCGGGCGCGGAGTGGGTGTCGGCACGGGCTGCCCCGGCAACGCCTTCACCATGACGCGGTTGGCGGCATCGCTCGAGCCGGTGAGCAGGAACACATATTGACCGGAGCTCCAGCAGTAGAGCGTGGTGCCCGGCAGGGTGGCGGGGTCGTCGCCTCGTCGCCAGACCCGCCGGCCGCTGACGACGGCAGCCTTCCAGGCTTCAGGGTGCAGACCGTTGATGCCCACGTACTGTCCGGCGGCGGCCAGGTACGGCCGCAGGGCAGAGGTGTCGACAGGACCACCGGAGACGCGCATCGCGAAGAGTGAGAGACGCGGCTTCTCGACGAAGGCCACGACCAGCGAATCGAAGCGCAGCCCGATGTCACCGAACTGGAGGCCGATGTCCCCGGGCGTGACGCCGAACTCATCGGGGGTCGGTTTCTGGACGCGGGCACCAACGATGGTGGCCGGGATCAGCGCCTCCAGCTGCGGATCAGGCTGGTTGGTGAAGCGGGGTGTCGGCGCTGGCGTCGGGCTCGGGATTGGGCTCGGGGTGGGTGCCGCGGAGATGCTGCCGGGTGCCCGGGAGGTCGGAGTCGGGCTGCCCGGGCTGGGCTCCGCGGTCGAGCAGGCCGCGCTGCCGAGCACCACCAGCACCAGGTAGGTGGCGAGGGTTGGACGTGACGGGCGTGCCGCGGCGAGGAGGTGCGTCGTCATGGGCCGCGAAAGAATAGCAGCCGGGGCGACGAGCGACGCTCCGCGTCGCGCTCTGCTCAGGCGGCTCCCGCGACCGCCGGCGGATCCGTTCGTCGTCGGCGCGCGCGAATTGGCTCGGGACCGGGCGCGACCACCGCCTCGAGCGCCTCGATCACCTCGCCCCTCAGGTGCGCGTGCGCCTCCCTGACCGCAGAGACCGCCTCATCCTTCCCCGCGTGGCGGCGTCCGTCGGCATGGGCGGCCGCGTCATATGCATTGGCGGCGCTCACCACTTCGGAGGCGAGCGAGGTCGAATCGGACATGCGGCGGCGAGGACGCCCTTCGGCGATCTGCCGAACGCCGGCGATCACCTCGCCGACGTCGCGCAGGGAGCGAATACCGCCCAGCTGGGTGCGGCCGACGCCCTTGATCTCGTGGAGACGAGCCGCGAGCTCGATGACCTCACGCTCCTCTGGAGTGCAGCCCAGGCGCTTGGCCATCTCCGAGGCAAGGAGCGCCACCCGGTCCGGATGACGCTTCGCCTTGTCGGGATCGAGCGACCGCATCACGGTCAGCAGCACGCCGCGCGTGGCGTCTTCGGAAGGCGGATCGGTCGCGCCGCCCAGGCGCGCGGCCTTCTCGACGAGGTGCTCCACGGAACCTGCCTCGTCCGGATGCATGAGGGCTACGCGCGCCAGCTGGTCCAGGGTCCCGCGCAGGTCGCGCATCTCGCTGGGCACGTCCGCGAAGCGCACCACCCGGTTCTCTCCCGAGCGCTTGCCGTGGTACAGCGCGGTGTCCGCCGCGGAGATCAGGGCATTCTTGTCGGCTGCGTCTGCCGGGAAGGCCGCAGCTCCCACCGTGATCGTCACCGGCGTCGCCTCCGACGCACTCAGCCGCGCCACCGCACGTCGGATCCGGTCGCCAACGACGGCGGCATCGGCCGCGTCCACGTCGCTGAGAACCAGCGCCAGCTCGTCACCGCCATAGCGGAAGACTCGGTCCCCGGCGCGCGCCGCAGAGGCGATCGCCGTACCGATGGCCTGCAGCAGCGCGTCGCCCGCAGGATGACCGAGCCGATCGTTGTAGTCCTTGAACCGGTCCAGGTCCATCATCAACAGCCCGACATGCGGCGCGTCCGGCGCGTCAGGGCGAGCGCTCTCCAGCAGCTGCGACAGGTAGCGCTGGAATGATCCGTGGTTGCCCAACCCGGTCAGGGCATCGGTCTCGGCGCGAATGCTCACCGCCTGGTGCGCCTCGGCATTGCGCAATGCGATGGACGCCTGTCCGGCGAAGAGCTTGATCAGGTCGAAGTCGTGCTCCGAGAAGTACGCCTCCTCGCGACCGATACGCCCGATGTTCATCGAGCCGATCGCCTCGCCGTCATTGATCAGCGGCACGACGCAGAGCGCCTCGGGGTCCGGCGGCGTCCCTGGAATCTGCAGTGCACGCGGGTCGTTGAGCGCGTCGTTGGCCAGCACCGGCTCTCCGTGGTCGAGCGCCCAGCCCATCAGCCCGCGCCCGAAGGGGATGATGTAGCGCGCCACCTCGGCCGCGTGCCGTTCGCGGGTCAGCACCGGCACGAAGACCCGTTTGACGTGGTCTGCCCGGTAGATCGACAGGTTGTCAAAGGTGACGACTGAGCGCAGCCCGTCGGCGATCAGCTCGAGCACGCTCGCCTGGTCGAAGGTCGAGAGCAGCTTCTCGTTGATCTCCAGCAGGCGTCGCTGCGACTGGAGCTGGCGGGCGAGCTCCCCGGATTGGACCTCCAGGCGCTCGTACGAGCGTGCGTTGGCGATCGCCTGCGCGGCGTATCCGGCGAAGATCGACATGGTCGCCAGGTCATCGGTGCTGAACTGGTTGATCCCCAGCTTGGAGAGCGCCACCACGCCAACCGCGCGGCCCTCGTACAGCATCGGAACGACGAGCATCGACTCGTCGATGTCATCGGTCCCGTCGATGGTGTGGCCGCGGTCGTCGGCGAGCGCGTCGTTGATGAGCATCGCCTCGCCCGTCTGGGCGACCATGCCGGTGAAGGAGCCCTCGCCGATGGTGACCCGCAGCCGGTCGCGGAAGTCGCCCTCGCCCAGCAGGCGATCGGTAAAGGCGATCGGCTCGCACGTTCCCTGGTCCCAGTCCACGGTGTAGACGCGGATGTCGTGGTACGCGGCGAGGGTGCTCGCCTCGGCCACGATGGCCTCCGCGATGGCCTGCACGTCGGTCAGCTGGTTGAGACGCGAGGAGAGATCCTGGATCGAGCGCATGCGCGCCGCCTGATCCGCGACGGACCGATAGAGCCGAGCGTTGCTGATCGCCACCGCCGCCTGGTTGGCGAACGACTGGACCAGCGTCAGCTCCTCCTCAGGCCATTCGCGGTCGCGCGTGTGGTACAGACCGATGAGGCCCACCGCGTGATCGTTCACGACCAAGGGGACCAGGCACGCCGTCTGGATGCCTTCCGCGGCGTAGGCGGCCCGCATCTCACCGGCGGATGTATCGGTTCCGGCGCCGTGCAGGACGAAGCTCCGACGCTCTCGGACAGCCCGAACGCCAATGGTCGCGCTTTCGAGGGTCATCGAATTGACCATGGCGTGGAAGCCGTCGCCGAGGCCCCGTGAGGCCGCGAGCTGGAACGGACTCGCGCCGTCCACCACGAGCCAAAGGCCTGCCTTCTCCGCTTCGAAGAGGGCACGGGTGCGGTCGACGATGTCCGCGAGCACCGCCGCGAGGTCGAGCTGCCCGGTCAGCTCCTGCGTCACCGCTCGGAGTGCGCGCGATCGCGTCACCTCTCGTCGGGCGCGCGAGAGGAGTCGAGCGTTGTGCACGGCGACGCCGAGCGCTCCCGCCACGGTGGCGAGGAAGGGCAGCTGGGTGACGCCGAGGTTCGTGCCGGCCAGATCCGAGATGACCAGCAGGCCGAGCGTCTCGCCCGCGGCCCGAAGAACGATGCGGAATTCGGCAGTCGGCACTTCTCCATTCACCGACCGAGCGCGAGCATCGGCGTCGTTGATCGCCGACTCACCGAGCATCGAAGGCGGCGCGACCCGGTAGCCGGCATGCGTCTCCAGGCGCAGCGCGCTCCGGCTGGTGAGGTAGACGGCGACCTGCGAGAAGCCCAGGTGCGTCCGCAGCGCGTCGACCGCAACGCGGCAGACGGCGACCGGGTTGGGTCCGCTGGCGCCCTGCGCCAGGCGACTGAGAACGGCGAGCTCGTGAGCGCGCTGCGAGGGGTCAGCGTCGGCGATCGACCCTTCGGGGACCCCGCCCTCGGCCAGCAGCCGCTCGACGTCACCGCGTCGGAATCGACGATCCCCTCGGGCATTGATGCGGTAGGCGGGCAGCCGGCCCGAATCGGTCCAGCTCCTGATGGTATTGGGGTGCACGCCGAGCAGGTGCGCCGCCTGGGCCACGCTGATCAGCGCCCTGTCATCTTCGCCGTGGGGTCTTGCCTGGTTCGGCACGGTGTTCAGCTCGGGCCCCCTGGCCGCTCTCGTCCCCTCGAGCCCGAATGGAGCTTCTGTGAGGAACCGTGTAACGGATGGTAGAAGTGGGAACAGCCGGACTCGATGGCTCGTTCGTACCGCTCGGCGCCGGTACCACGCGCCGGGTCAGCGCGCGGCGATCCAGCTCGCCAGGCTCGCCAGCACGCCAACGACGAGCAGCAATCCTCCGAAGGCCAGGACGCCGATGGCGACCGGAAGCTGCCGGCGGTGCGGGCCCCCTAGCAGCCGCATGGCTGCGTCAAGCTCCAGGGAGGAGATGACGAAGCCCCCGCGGGGTGGGTCGAGGCGAGCCGCACTCCTGCCATCCATGTGGACTTCGGCCAGCACGAGCAGCCGATCCACCTCGGAGATGGTGCGCGTCACCGCCCGCGCCGCGACCGGCGGCCCCTCCTCGGCGGCGATGCGTGCCACGCCCGAGGCGTGCTCCGCGCTCAGCTCTTCGGGCCGGCCCTCCCAGACGAGCGGGATCGAGATCAGCGGCTCGGCAGCCTGCGCTGGATCGACGGCCAGCGAACCGGCGTGATCCCACAGCTCGAACGACCGTGTCTCTCGAAGCCGCTCGATGGTACGCCAGTGCCCATTCGACGATTGGACCTCGACGTCGCGATGGAAGGCCACCAGGCGTTCGCCGTCGGGTGCCAACAGCGGGTCCGTGCACCGGACGCGGCCTGCCACGCGCACCGCTCGCGAAGGCGCAGCTCTCAGTCGGCTGACCTCCCCGACGGAGATGCCCCGGGCTCCCGCCAGGCGCCTTCCGAGCCCCGGTCGTGCGCCGATGGCGTACATCCAGCTCGCTCCCAGTGCCATCAGGAGCGCTCCCAGCAGCGCGCCGCCTACGAGGAAGAGCAGCACTGCGGGCATCGCGCCTGAGTCTATCGCGGTAACCCGGCGGTAAGCGGGTCTCGCTAGGGTCTGCAACGTCGAGCCTGGACCGCCGGTCCGCTCGCCGAATTTGGAGGTCCCCGACGCCAACCAGAGCTCCGTCATCGGTCGCAGTCATCCAGCACCCGAACGGAGGTCTCCGATGTCCGTCAGGCATCGATCCGCCCCGGGCGGCCGCACACGGCTTCGGGCGGTCGTCCCCATCCTCATCGTCACGAGCCTTGCCTCGCTGACCGGCGCCCAGCTGACGAGCGCCGATCCGCCTCCCGCCGCCACGACCAAGAGCGCCGAGCAGGCGCGAACCTCGGGCACCGCTGTCGGCGTCGTGCGCCACGCGGGACCGGGAGGCGAGCTCCTCGAGCTCCAGCTCCCTGCTCCGAGGACCCTCACCAGCGGCCTGCCCGCAACCGAGCAGGCACGCAGGGCCGCTGCCCGCCTCCTCGACGCGGCCCCGAGTGGCGATCTCGCCATCGCCGATGGCGTTGGTGACCCCGAGGCGGGAGTCACCATCAGCCACCCAGATGGGTCGCAGGCCCACGTCGCTCTGAACGGCGTCGCCGGGGCAGCCTTCGCGCCCGGAAGCTCGTGGCTCGCGGCCGTAGACGCCGCCGGGCGCCTCTGGCGCATCGATGCGCTGAGCGGGTCGGCCTCGCAGCTCGCTCCCGGCCCATTCACCGGCTCGATCCGCTTCGCGGCCTCCGGCGAGCTGATCCTCGTTCAGGCGGCCTCGATCGACGCGCCTTTCGCCTCAGTGGTCGTCCGGCTCGCGCCGGAGACCAGGCGGGAGGTCCTGGTAGACAGCGAGGAGGGGTTCGTCTTCTCCGCATCCGAGCTCGCGGATGCCTCGATCGCGGTAGTCGCGCACGTGTTCGGCGGGGGCGTCGAGGTTCGTCGCTCGGCCGGCGGAACGATGGTGAGGATGGCGAGCCTGGATCCAAATGCCATCGACGCCTCGCTCAGCGACGATGGGACACGCATCGCCTATGCGGCCGACAGCATGGTGTACCTGCAGGACCTCCGGCGCGGAGTCGCGCGGCGCCTGGGTCCCGGGCAGATGCCACGGATCGCGCACGACGGAAGCTCACTGCTCGTCCTGCGCGACGGCAAATCGGTCCTGCTCGCGGCCGATGGCTCCGAGCTGGAGCAGTTCCCCACCGCCACGGTGGGCTGGTCGCGGTGCGAGGGGAGGTGCCAGCCATGATCGGGCGGATCTGTATCGGTCTCTCGTTTGCGGTGGCCGTCTCGCTCGCAAGCGCCAGTCACGCCCTGGCAACGGACGACTACACCCTGCCCTTCTACGACCCGTCCGTCCCGCTCTCGTACGGCGTCGATCGCGACCCACGACCTTGCTACCAGCGCGACTGGGCCAACGTGCTGTGGGCCGACTGCAACCTCCACTACGGCCGCGTCTACGACGGGCACACGGGGATGGACTATCCGATGCCAGTGGTCAGTTCCATCGCCGCATCTCGAGACGGCACGGTGATCGACCTGTTCGAGGGATTCGGCACCGAGCAGTTCGGGATCAACGGCAACTACGTGCTCGTCTCTCACGCGGATGGCCGACGGACCCTCTACTACCACCTGGCACAGAACGGGGCGCGAGTGGCCGTCGGCCAGGCCGTGTTAGCTGGCCAGTGGATCGCGGATTCCGGCTGTAGCGGCCAGTGCTATGGGGCGCACCTTCACTTCGAGATGCGGGCCGTGGTGGGCGGCCGCTGGACCTCGGTTGATCCGATCTTCGAAAAGCGCTTCACCACGAACCCTGGGCGCGTGCCGTTCCTGGCGGCCTATCTCCGCGAGTCCAACTCCGGTTCGGAGGTGATCATGCGGTACACCACGGTCACCCACTGGGTCGAGTTTCTGAACGCCGGCGGCCGAACCTGGCGCAACAACATCGGCGCGGGGCGAGTCCTGCTGGGCACCTGGAATCCCCCTATTCGCGACAGCGCCTTTCGCGCCATCGACTGGCCCTCGAGCTGGGTCGCGACCAACGTGGACCAGAGCGGGGTCGCCCCGGGCGCGGTCGGCCGGTTCACCTTTGGGTTGCACGCCGAAAGCCCTCCGGGGACGTACGACGAGGCCTTCAACGTGCTGGCCAACAGCCTGCGCTGGTTCGACTGGGCACGGCTGGGGTCGTTCCACGTGCCGATCATCGTGATCGCCAACACGCGCTGGGGCGGGCCCGCGGGATGATGCGGATCGGGCGCGGCACCGTCGTCCTGCTCCTGGTGCTTGCCGCCTCCGGCTGCGCGACGCGGCACGGGGCCGGGAGTTCTCCGACGGCTGCCGCGAGCCCGACCCTCTCCGCTCCCTCTCCCCGCACGAGAGAATCGCAGGCTCCGACCCGCACCGAGCTCCCACCAGGGTTCCCGGTGATGAGCGGGGCGGAGCCTGCCAAGCTCCCCGCGGACGTCACCGTTGTCGCCCGCTGGACGGTGCCGGTGGTCGGCAGCGCCGCGTATGACTTCTACAGCGGGGCGCTCCCGGATGCCGGCTACGCGATCGTGGGGAGCTATCCGTCCGAGCGCGCGGCTCTCATCCGCTTCCGCGATCCGGCGGGCCAGATCTGGCAGCTCGTCGCGGAGCTCATCGGCGACGGGACGCGGATCACGGTCCAGACGGATCGGCCCTGACCGCGACCGCCACGACCCGAGCTCCCGAAGCGCGCGCCAGCTCGGCGGGAGGGGCCGAGAAGACGGCGTCCGGAAGGCCGGCGGCGGCCCATACCACCTCGTTGCGCAGCAGGCCCTCGTCCACCAGCACCGGAATCGGGCGCTCGTGCCCGAGGGGCGGGATCCCACCGATCGAGAAGCCGGTCGCCGCCCGCGCCTCGTCCGCGGTGGCGCGCCGGATCGTCGGTCGCGGGGTGGCGGATGCGCCGTGAGCGAGGGCCTCGGCGATCCGATCGGGGTCGGCCCGGTCTGCCCCCGAGACGAGGACCAGGATCGGAGACGCATCGGCCACGAAGACGAGCGACTTCACGATCTGCCCGACCGAGCAGCCCACGGCACGTGCCGCGTCCTCCGCCGTGCGGGTGCCCTCCGGGAACTGCCTGATCTCGATTCGGAGGCCTCGCTCGGTCGCCGCCTGGAGCACCCTGGCGACGCTGGGGTGCCGGGCGGGAGCGCCCGAGGCGGCGGCATCGGTCATGGCTCGATCATCCCACGCGTGCTAGGCTCCCCGGCACAGCTCAAGAGCGACAGGGGAGCGCGAGAGCGCTGAGAGTGCGGGCGACCGCAGACCCTCAAACCTGATCTGGGTCATGCCAGCGAAGGGAGTCGGCGACCACCTTCGCGGCGCATTCGCCTGAATGCGCCGCTCGTCGTTCTCATGAGCCGATGGGGGCGTCGACGCCGTGCGTCGGCGCTGGAAGGAGCGACGCGATGCTGGCGGTGGTCGTGGCCGACGGGGAGCTCGCGCCCGAGGACGCAGAGCTGGCACGTCGTGCCGACCTGGTCATCGCCGCCGACGGCGGGGCACGCTGGCTCGACGCTCAAGGGGTGCGGCCGGACGTGCTGGTGGGGGACCTCGATTCGCTCGAGGCGGCCTCCGTTACGCGGCTGCAGGCCGCTGGCACGCGCGTCAGCCGTCACCCGGTCGACAAGGACGCCTCCGACACCGAGCTCGCCGTGGAAGCGGCGATTGCGGCGGGCGCCGACCGCGTCGTGGTGCTGGGGGCCCTTGGTGGCGGCCGCCTCGACCATGAGCTGGCCAACGTCGCGCTCCTCGTGGACCGAGTCATTGCCGGGGTCGACCTTCGGCTGCAGCGTGGTGCGACGCGCGTGCGTGCGGTCCGCGCGGATCGCAGCATCGAGATCGAGGCCGAGGTGGGGGCGATCGTGACGCTGCTGCCGATTGGGGGCGATGCGGTGGGCGTCTCGACCACAGGCCTTCAATACCCCCTTCGCGACGAAATCCTGGTGATGGGCCGTTCGCGGGGTCTTTCGAACGTCGTATCCGGAGCGCCGGCGTCGGTCACCCTCCGAGCCGGATCGCTCCTCGTCATCGAGATCGATAGCACGAAGGAAGGTGAGTGATGACAGTCAGCAACCAACCGGGCGGATGGCGGACGGTCGACATCGTGGTCGCGGCAGTGATCGCCGTGGCATTTGGGGTGGTCTTCTGGGCGTGGAACGTGGTGACCCTGCCGCTCTTCTCTGGTCAGGTGAACCCGCTCGCCTATCTCGTGTCTGGAGTGTGGCTGCTGCCTGGCGTGCTGGCCATGCTGGTGATCCGGAAGCCCGGGGCGGCGCTGTTCGCCGAGGTCTTGGCGGCGGTCGTCTCGGCGCTGCTCGGCTCGGCCTGGGGCCTCGACACCGTTCTGTCGGGCGCGGTCCAGGGAGCAGGTGCGGAGCTGGTCTTCGCCGTCGTCTTCTATCGGTCCTTTGGCCTGCCCATCGCGCTGCTGGCAGGGGTCGGATCCGCAGTGGGCGAATGGCTGCATGACATGCCCATCTACTACCCCGAGACCGCGTTCGGCGTTCAGCTCGCGTATGGGATGTTCATGGTGATCAGCGCGGCGGCCATTGCGGGCCTCGGCTCGTGGCTCCTGGTGCGGGCCCTCGCCCAGACCGGGGTCCTGGCTCCCTTCCCGTCGGGACGTTCGCAGCGACCGATCTGACGCTACCCTCAGCCGCGTGACGCTCGCCGCGGCCGCTGCCCCGCGCCCCGCCGGAATCGAGGCGAGCGGCTGGGGCTGGCGCCATGCTGGGCGCAGCTCGTGGGCGCTGCGCGAGATCGATTTGCGGGTTGATCCTGGCGAGCGGATCCTGCTCCTCGGTCCCTCGGGCGCGGGCAAGTCGACGCTACTGCTCGGGCTCGCCGGGCTGCTCGCGCCCACCGGCGGCGCCGAGTCGCAAGGGAGACTCCTGCTCGACGGACGCCCGCCGGCGCAGGCCCGCGATCGGGTGGCCATCGTGTTCCAGGACCCCGACACCCAGCTCGTCATGGGACGGGCCGGAGACGACATCGCGTTCGGGCTCGAGAACCGCTGCGTGTCGACCGATGCGATCTGGCCGCGTGTTGACGCGGCGCTGGACGCAGTGGGCTTCCCATACGGGCGCGACCGGCCGACGACCCATCTATCGGGCGGCGAGCAGCAGCGCCTGGCCATCGCCGGCATGCTGGCGCTGCGGCCGGGCCTGATTCTGCTCGACGAGCCAACGGCGAACCTCGACCCGGAAGGATCCGCGATGGTCGTAGACCTGCTGCGGCGGATCATCGAGCGCAACGCGCCGACCATGGTGCTGGTCGAGCACCGTCTCGAGGAGGTCCTGCCGCTCGTCACGCGGGTCGTCGCCCTGGGTGGCAACGGGGAGCTGATTGCGGACGGGGACCCGAACTGGGTCTTCAGCCGGCACGCCGAGGAGCTCGAGGCCGCTGGCGTCTGGCTGCCAGGCCATCGTGCGGCACCGCTCCCGATGCGATCGCGCGCGCCGGCCAACACCATGGTCTTCGGTGAGCGCGTCGGTTTCACCTATCCGGGAGAGCGCGATCCGGCGCTCGAGCAGGTCGAAGTGCAGGTGCGCTCGAGCGAGGCGCTGGCGATCGTCGGCCGGAACGGAGCGGGCAAGTCCACGCTCGCGTTGCTGTTGGCGGGCCTGCTGCGCGCGACCAACGGCGACGTGCTCTCCGGCGAGGCGCTGGCGGCCGGTCGCGGCCACGAACCGATCTGGCGCTGGCGGGCGCGCGACCTCGCCGGCCGAATCGGCATGGTCTTCCAGGAGCCGGAGCACCAGTTCCTGACGGGCCGCGTCCGCGACGAGCTGTCGCTCGGGCCCAGGATGCTGGGGCTCGCCAACGACGAGGTCGCGCGCCGTGTCGGGGAGCTGCTGGATCGTCTCCGCCTGGCCCATCTGGCCGCGGCAAACCCCTTCACCCTCTCGGGCGGCGAGAAGCGCCGGCTCTCGGTGGCGACGGCGCTTGCCACCGCGCCATCGGTCCTGATCCTCGATGAGCCGACCTTCGGGCAGGACGCGCGCACCTGGGCTGAGCTGCTGGCGCTGCTCGGCGCGCTGCGCGACGCCGGTCGAGCCATCTGCTTCGCGACGCACGACCGCGACTTCGCGAGGGCGCTCGCGGACCGCACGCTGCACCTGCGGCTGTCCCACGTCGAGGCAGTGACTCGATGACGATCGCGATCGCCGTTCTAGGCAATCCCGCCGCCGCGCTTGCCCGGCGGCATCCGCTCGCCAAGCTGGGCGCCGCCGCCCTCTTGATGCTGGCGCTCTTCCTCGCAGTCGACGTGGTCACCCCGCTGATCCTCCTCGCCGTGCTGATCGCCGCGGTGCCCTTCAGCGGCCTGCGGCCGCTCACGCTCCTGCGCCGCGCTTGGCCGCTCCTGGCGGCCGGCCTCGCCATCGCGATCCTCAACACGGTCTTCGCGGCTCATCAGGATGGTGCTGCGATCCGTCTCGGTCCCGTGGTGCTGGGCGTGAACACCGTTCTGGCCGGCGCGGCGGTCGGGATCCGGATCGTGGGGATCGCTCTCGCGGGGGTCCTCGCGCTCGCGACCATCGAGCCCACCGACCTGGCGGATGCCCTGGTGCAGCACCTGCACGCGCCCCCGCGCTTCGCGCTCGGAGCGCTGGCCGCGGTGCGGATGCTCCCGGGGCTCGCGGATGAGTGGCGGCTGATCGGTCACGCGCGGCGCGCCCGCGGCGTCGAAGCTGGATGGAACCCGGTCGCCGCGCTGCGGCTGGCTGCGGGCCGCCTCTTCGCGCTGCTGGTGGCGGCGATCCGGCGCGGGACGCGGCTCGCTCTCGCCATGGACGCGCGCGGGTTCGGAGAACGTCCGTGTCGAACGGTCGCCCGGCCGAGGGCCGTGGTGCGGGCGGATTGGCTCCTCCTCGGCGGCGCGTTGCTGGCGGGCGTCGCCGCGACCGCGGTGAGCATCGGGCTGGGAAGCTATCGGCTCCTGTTCGGCTGACGCCGTCTACGCTAGCGGACCAGCCTCCGCGGTTACCCGAGTCCGCCCTCGAAAGGAGCCAGCCAGGTCGGCTCGCGCGCCACGCCCACGTAGCGCTGGGGGTCGAACGGCTCGAGCGGCAGGGTCCGGCTCGCCCCGCTGCTGATCAGCTCGGACACCAGGAGCGCGAGGATCGCGGAGTACGGCAGGCCGTGCCCGGTCAGGCCGCAGACCAGGAAGCCACCGGGGAGCGGTGTGCCATCCGACGCGGGCAGCGCACCGGCCATCGGCACCTCAAGGCTGGCGAAGTCGAGGAGACCCGCCCAGACGCGCACCACGCGGGCGTCGCGCAGGGATGGGTGAAAGCGACCCAGCAGGCGTGCCAGCTGTGGCGCGATCTCGCTGCGCGCGGTGGTCGAGTAGGTCCCGATCCCCATCCCCTCATCGGTGGCCGCGTGCCCGCCGATCAACAGCTCGCCGGTCGGCTCCTGGCGCCAGTACTCGTTGCAATGATTGGTCTCGAATCCCTGGCGCAGCACCCGCGGCAGGCGTTCGGTGACCATCACGTGCTCGCGAATGGGTGTCAGGTTCGCGGCGATCGAGGGCACCAGGGCCGGGGTCCAGGCGTTGGTGGCCAGCAGGACGGCGCCGGCCTGTACCACCCCGTGCGAAGTCTCGACGCCCCACACCCGACCGCTCCTTGCGACCACGCTCTCGACGCGCACGCCTCGCACGGAGCGCGCTCCCATGCGGTGCGCGGCCTCGAGCAGCCCGTAGACCAGCTTGAAAGGATTGAGCTGGCCGTCGCCGGGCGTCCACTTCGCCCCGCGCACCTGGGCCGCGTCCAGGGCCGGCGCCTTGGCGATGACGTCCTCCGTGGACAGCATCTCGACCGGGAGACCCTCGGCGCGCTGGATCTCGGCCATGGCGCGCCCTTCGGCCTCCTGGCGCTCGTCGGTGAGCAGGTCGAGCGAGCCGCAGCGCTCCCACTCGATCCCTCCCGGCAGCTCTGCGTCGATCGCCTCGAGCAGGTCGAGCGAGCGGCAGGTGTACTCGGCGATCGATCGGCCGGAGCTCGCCCGGACCAGCGCATTGACGCGCGCGAAGTGTCCGCCCACCCCGGCCAGGGCCAGGCCGCACAGACGGCCCGAAGCGCCCGAGGCGGGGGCGTTGGCCTCGATGATGAGCGGACGCATTCCGGCTCGCGTCAGGTGGTAGGCGGCCCAGGCGCCCACGAACCCGGCGCCGACCACGATCACCTCCGCGCCCGAAGGGAGCTCGACTGCCGGATCCGGCTCGAAGGCCACGCGCTCGGGGGTCGGGAAGTAGCGGGTCTCGCCCGCGCTGGGGATCGGCATCCCTAGCGGCATGCGCAGCGGTGGGCGTGCATGGGGGCCGAGTGTACCCTCGTGGCGTGCCGGACCCGGAGCAGATCCAGTTTCGCGCCGGCGAGCTCACACTGGCGGGCGAGCTGCTGCTGCCCACCCCGGCACGCGAGCCGTCGGTGCGGCGGCAGATCCCGTGGGCGCTGCTCCTGCCCAGCTGGCTGCCGCGCGATCGCGACGGCGCATTCGACGATGGTCGGCACCCCACCTGGTTCGGCCGAGGACCGATGGCGCCCACCCGACCAGGCCTCCTGCTGCGCCTGGCACGCGCGCTGGCCGAGCGCGGGGTCGCCTCGTTCCGCTACGACCCACGAGGTTGCGGTTCGTCGGAGGGCGACTGGCCGTCGAGCGACCTGTTCTCGCGCATCGACGACGCGAGGGATGCGCTCGGCGCGATGCGCTCACGGGGCGAGCTGGACCTGTCGCGGACCGGGATCGTGGGGCACGGGGAGGGAGCCACAATTGCGCTGTCGGTGGCGATCGCCGATCCGGCGGTGGGAGCGCTGACCCTGATCGGGTCGCCCGCCCGGAGCCTGCGAGACCTGCTTCGACGCGGAGCCGCGACCCGTGCGCGGATCGGCACCGATCGCTCGCATCCCGTGGTGAGAGCCCTGGACCACCGGTCGGAGGAGCTCGTCGAGCGCACGGACCGCCGTGAGGAGGAGCTTCCCCTGCGCCTTCGGTCCGTGAGCCTGGTGCACGGCACCGCCGACGCCTGGAGCCACCCGGATGAGGCGCGCCTCATGCAGGCCGCGCTCCAAGAGGCGGGCGACCAACCCGAACTGCGCAGGGTCTCCGGAGCAGGGCACGACCTGGCCGAAGCTCCTGACGAGGAGATCATGGCCATCGCCAACGATCTCGCCGGGCGATTGGTGGCACGGCCGCTGCCGGCGGTCCTGCTCGCCATCCAGGAGATGGGCTGAGGTGACGTAGGATTCTGAGGATGACCCAGCCGCAACGTGGCGAGCCCGCTCCGCGCTTCAGCATGTCCGCCGACGACGGGACGCTGGTCACCAGCGAAGACCTCGCCGGCCAGCGCTTCGTCCTCTACTTCTATCCCAAGGACGACACGCCCGGCTGCACCACGCAGGCCTGCTCCCTGCGGGACAACTGGGGCCGCGTGACGGATGCGGGTGTCCGAGGGACATGCGGTCGCCGAGGCCTTCGGGGTCTGGGTCGAGAAGTCGTGCGCCGGGCGTACGTACCACGGCAACGAGCGCACGACCTTCGTGATCGGGCCGGACGGCCGAGTCGAGGCCGTCCTGCCACGCGTCAAGCCGGATGCACACGTCGACCTCCTGCTCAGCGCGTTGGCGAGCGGGGCCGCCGCGTGATCTGGGTCGCCATCGCCATCGCGCTGGTGCTCTGGCTGGTTGGCCTGCTGGCGGCATGGGGACCTCTCGTCAACCTCCTGCTGGTGGCTGCCGCAATCCTCTTGGTCGCACAGGTCATCAACGAGCGCGACCAGCGTTCCTGAGCCGCCATCCCGCTTCTGGGCTCGCGCTGGCACGGGTCGTGCATCTTCTCGCCCACGACGGCACGAGGGGTGTGCCGATGGAAAGGAGGAACCCGATGCTCTGGACGATCATCGTCGTCCTGCTCGTCCTCTGGCTGCTTGGCCTGATTGGCGGTATCGGGGCGGGTTTCATTCACCTGCTGCTCGTGCTTGCCCTGATCGTGCTGGTCTTCCAGCTGCTGAGTGGACGTAGCGTCGCCTGACCCAGCGTCAGCCTGACTGCTGACCCGGAGCCGCCCTGCGGGGCGGCTTCGTTGCGTGTATGACAATCAACCTGTCACGACGATCGGCTACCCTTCCGGCCGATTGGTATGAAGCTGCTCCATTTCGCTGACCTGCACCTCGACGCGCCATTCGCCTGGGCGTCACCGGAGGCGGCACGGCTGCGGCGGCGGAACCGACGCCTGTCGTTGACCCGGATCCTGGAGCTCGCCAGCCAGGAGCGCTGCGACGCCATCCTCGCGGCGGGCGACCTGTTCGAGCTCGATCGTGTTCGGCCCGATACCCTGGAGTTCCTGCGTTCCGCCCTGTCTGATGTCGCGCTCCCGGTCTACATCGCCCCCGGCAACCACGATTGGCTCTCGCCCCGCAGCCCGTATCGCACGGTCCGCTGGCCGGCCAACGTCCACGTCTTCGAGGAAGACCGCCTCTCCCCCGTGACGCTGGAAGGCGGACTGACCCTGTGGGGAGCTGCGCACCGCGCCCCGGCGAACACGCCAGATTTCTTCGCGGGATTTCGCCCGGACCGCGGCGGGATCCACATCGCAGTCGCGCACGCCTCCGAGCGCACGGCGCTCCCATGGCAGGAGTCCGGCAAGCAGCCGCACGCGCCGTTCGAGGCCGCGGAGCTCGAGGAGGCGGGACTGAGCCACGCGTTCCTGGGCCACTACCACGTCCCACGCGACGCAGAACGTCATACATATCCAGGGAATCCGGACCCGCTCGAGTTCGGCGAGACGGGGGACCGCGGGGCCGTCCTCGCCACCCTGCGGCCCGATGGATCGGTGGACCGTGAGCGGCGCTCCGTCGCCGTCTCCGAGGTCCACGACCTGACCGTCACCCTGCACGGAGCCGGCCACGCGGAGGAGGTGGCGGGGGCGGTCGCGCAGGCACTCTCCGGGCGGGCCGGGTTCGTCCGGCTGACCCTGGATGGTGAGGTGACGGCCAGCCTCGAGATCGACCTGGCCGGGCTGCGCCGGATTGGCGAGCACCTGGACGGGTTGGTGATTCGCATCGGCGATCTCTCGACTGGATACGACGTGCTGGAGATCCAGCGCGAGGCCTCCGTGCGCGGTCACTTCGCCCGCTCGACGGCCGGGATCGAAGACCCTGACCTTCGCCGCCGGGTGCTGCTCACCGGCCTGCGTGCGCTCGAGGGACGCCGCGACCTCGAGGTGGCCTGAGATGCGCGTCACGCACGTGGTGGCGCGCGCATTTGGGCCGTTCCACGGTGAGCGGCTCGATCTCGCGCCCGGGATGACGGTCGTGACCGGGCCCAACGAGTCCGGCAAGTCGACCTGGCACGCGGCGCTTCGGCTCGCCCTCACCGGGCTGCGGCGCGGCCGCGGCCGGGCAACCGCGGCGGATGCGGCGATCGGAGCGCAGCATCGGCCGTGGGACTCGGACGACTGGGAGGTCGAGGCCGGCCTCATATTGGATGACGGTCGCGCCATCGAGCTCCGCCAGGACCTCGACGGCAAGGTCGAGTGCAGCGCCCTGGACGTGGGCATCGGACGAGATGTCTCGAGCGAGATCCTTGACGGGACGCCGGATGCGTCACGCTGGCTCGGGCTGGACCGCGATTCCTTTGCCGCGACGGTATCGGTCAGCCAGGCGCAGATCATGTCGATCGCGGAGGCGGCGGGCGGCCTCCAGGAGCAGATGCAGCGCGCGGCCGCGACGCGCGGGACGGACGCGACGGCAGCGGAGGCCATCGAGCGGCTCGCGACCTACCGCAGGGATGCCGTGGGAGCCGATACGGCAAATGCCAAGGGCCCGCTGCGCATCGCGCGGCTGCGGCTTGACGCCGCGCGCCAGCGCGGCGAGGACGCACAGACGAGGCACGCGGAGCACCTCGCAGAGCGTGGCAGGGTCGTCGCGGCCACCCACGCCGCACGAGAGGCACGTCTCGAGCTTGAGCAAGCGCTGGCGGCACAGGCACGTCATCTCGCGGGGGAGGCTCGCGCCCGAGCGGCCCGAGCGGCAGCGCTTGCTGCTCGCCATCCGGAACGCCCTTCACTCGTCGCTCGCAACGGAACGGGCGATCTGGTGGCAGCGGCCATCCTCGAGTGGGAGCGACGTCCTGCCATCCCGGCGCTCGAGGGTCCCACCCGCGAGCAGCTGGAAGCGCAGCTTCTGGCGCTGCCGGATCGACCGGCCGGCGACCTGGCTGCTCACCCGTCCGTGTTGGCGGCGGTGCGCGATCTGGAGATTGCCGAGGAAACCGTACGCCTGCTGGACGAATCGGTGATCGGCGGGCGCGCGGAGTCACGCTCCAGGCCCGCCGGCTCTGCATTCCTCGTGGCGGTGCCGCTTGTCCTCCTCGCGGTGAGCGTCGCGCTGGCACTCGTCGGGCAGCCTCTGCCGGCACTCGCCATCGGGAGCGTGGCGCTGGTGGCCGTCACGTGGGGCGCCTCGCGGATGTTCAGTGCGCGGTCCCGCGGCCGGAATGAGGCTGCCGAGTGGGATACGCGGCGACGCCGCGCGGGCGAGCGCATGATCGCCGCGCGGGAGGGCGTGCTGCTGGCGCTCCGTGCGCGCGCCGCGCCCATCGAGGGCGACGCGCGGTCGTCGTGGCTCGCATATCGGTCCGCCTGCGAGGTGCGGGCGGCCGAAGCAGCCGAGGCGCTTCGCAGGGACGCGGTCACGGCTCAGATCGAGGCGCGCGGATTGGCGGAGGAAACGGTCGCCTCTCGCATGCAGGCGGTGGAGTCGGCGGAGCGCGCATTGCGGGAAGCCGGTGCCGCAATCGGTCTGGCAGGCGACTCGCAGGATCCCGAGCACGTGCGCGATGCGCTGCGCGCCTGGCAGAAGGACCAGGCCGCTGCGCAGGAGGCAAGCCAGATCGCCGTCGAGGAGTGGCGCGAGCTCGAAAGCCTGTTGGGCGACAACACCCTGGCTGAACTCGCCGAACATGCGACGCGGCGTGAAGCGATCGCGGCGGACCTGGAGGCCGCGCTGCCCGCCGCGGCGCTGCCTCCGGCGGCCCAACCCGACATGGAAGAGCTCATCGAGCGCCGCCGCCGGACGCTGGCGGTGGCCGAGGCCCAGGCAGCAGAGCTGCGAGGGGCGCTCGAGTCGAACGCTCGCTCTCTGCCGGATGTCGCGGAGGCGGAGGAGGCGGTCGCGGCAGCTACGGCCGAGTTGAGCCGCGTCGAAGCGACGGCGCGAACACTCGACGAGACGCTGCGCCTGCTGCGCGAGGCACAGGAACGCGTGCATCGCGACCTCGCGCCAATCCTGGCGGCGGCCGTGCGCCGTTGGCTTCCCGAGGTGAGCGGTGGCGCGTACGTCGACGTCAGCGTCGATCCCGCGGACCTATCGATCAAGGCCAAGGAGGCCGCCACCGGCATCTGGCGGAAGGCCAGGCTGCTTTCGGAAGGGACGCGAGAACAGATCTACCTGCTGCTGCGCGTGGCCATGGCGCAGCACCTGGTGACGACCGCCGAGACGGCGCCACTCTTCCTCGACGAGGTCACCGCCCAGGCGGATGGCCGGCGACGGGCGGCACGGCTCTCGGTCCTGCACGCGTTGAGCGCTGACCGCCAGATCGTCCTCTTCAGCCATGATGCGGAAGTGGGCGCATGGGCTGAGCGCACGCTCGCAGGACCGCGGGATCGGCTGATCCGGCTGCCAGCCATTCGAGGAGAGAGTGGCGCGGGACTGGAATCGCGGGCAGCGATCGCCATCGCTGACGCACGGGCGGCTGAACCGGCGGTCCTGCCGGGATAGGAGGGCTCGCGAGCCTGCCTTCGTCCGCTGCTACCATGGCCCGGCCCAAAGCCGCTTCCATTCCATTCGCGCATGCCTTGTTCAGCGACAGGGGTCACCTGACCGATGGCGATCGACCGGTTGCCGGCTCCGGACCGGGTGCTCGTCGTGGCCGCGCATCCCGACGACATCGAGTTTGGTGCCGCGGGCACCGTGGCCCGCTGGGTAGACGGTGGCAGCGAGGTGCGCTACCTCCTCGTCACACGGGGTGACAAGGGCAGTGACGACCCCTCGGTCGATTCAGCCGAGCTCGCCACGCGGCGGGAGCGTGAGCAGCGCTCGGCAGCAGCCGAGATCGGGGCGACCGGCGTCGACTTCCTGGACGAGCCCGATGGCCAGGTCGAGCCGAGCCTGCGCCTGCGCGAGCGGATCACCTTCGCGATCCGTCGGTTCCGGCCGAAGATCGTCATGGGCCACGATCCCACCGTCCTGTTCGTGAACAACGAGTGGGTGAACCATGCGGACCACCGCGCGGTGGGGATGGTCACCGTGGATGCCGTCTTTCCCACGGCTCGCGATCCGCTCAACTTTCGCGAGCACATCGAAGCCGGGCTCCAGCCCTGGAAGGTCGCCGAGCTCTTCCTGTGGAGCACGAACGAGGCGAACCAGCTGGTCGATATCGGCGATACCCTGGACCGCAAGATCGCCGCGCTGCGCTTCCACGAGAGCCAGTTCCTGAACTTCGCGGAGACCGAGCGCTGGCTGCGACGGACGGCCGAGGAGCTCGGCGAGCGGGCCGGCTACCGGGCCGCGGAGGGCTTCCGTCGCGTGATGCTGGCCAGATGAGCGAGCGACGCCGGAGCGGCGCACCACCCGGCGCGGGCGGC
>VBGQ01000112.1 GCA_005882055.1 Chloroflexota bacterium | reverse complement strand
GGATGAGGTGGAGGACCTTGGCCTGCCCGGCCAGCCTCCCTACACGCGCGGCATCCACCCGACCGGGTACCGGGGCCGGCTGTGGACCATGCGCATGTTCGCGGGCTTCGGCACCGCGGAGGACACCAACGAGCGCTTCAGGAAGCTGATCGGCGCGGGAGGGACGGGCCTCTCCATCGCCTACGACATGCCCACGCTGTACGGCTACGACCACGACGACCCGCACGCCGCCGGTGAGTTCGGGACGTGCGGCGTGGCGGTGAGCAGCCTGGCCGACATGGAGATCCTGCTCGACGGGCTGCCGGTGGACGAGATCAGTACCTCGATGACGATCAACTCGCCGGCGGCCATGATCTGGGCCATGTACGTGGTCGCCGCCGAAAAGGCGGGCGTGCCGCGCGCGCAGCTCTCCGGGACGCTGCAGAACGACATCCTCAAGGAGTTCATCGCCCAGAAGGAGTACATCTTCCCGCCCGCCCCCAGCCTCAAGCTGGTGACCGACACCATCGAGTTCGGGACGCGGGAGATGCCCCGCTGGAACACGATCAGCATCAGCGGCTATCACATCCGCGAGGCGGGCTCGACGGCCGTGCAGGAGCTCGCCTTCACGATCGCCGACGGGGTCGCGTACGCCGAGGACGCGATGGCCCGCGGCCTGCGCTTCGATGACTTCGCGCCGCGGCTGAGCTTCTTCTTCAACAGCCACAACGACTTCTTCGAGGAGATCGCCAAGTTCCGGGCCGCCCGCCGCATCTGGTACAAGCTGGCGGGCGAGCGGTTCGGGGCCGAGAACGAGCGCTCGACCTGGATGCGCTTCCACACGCAGACGGCGGGCGTCTCCCTGAGCGCCCAACAGCCGCTGAACAACCTCACCCGCGTGGCGATCCAGGCGCTGGCCGGCGTGCTCGGAGGCACCCAGAGCCTGCATACCGATGCGTACGACGAGGCGTGGGCGGTTCCCTCGGAAGAGGCCGCCCTGCTCGCCCTTCGTCAGCAGCAAGTGATCGCCGAGGAATCGGGGGCGGCGAGCACCGTTGACCCGCTCGCGGGCTCGTACTTCGTGGAGACCCTCACTAACCAGACGGAGCAGGCGGCGTGGCAGTACCTCGCCCACATCGACGAGATGGGTGGCATGGTCAAGGCCGTCGAGGCGGGCTATCCACAGGCAGAGATCGCCGATGCCGCCTACGAGCAGGCGCGCGAGATCGAGGTGCATGAGCGCGAGATCGTGGGCGTTACCCGATACGCCGATCCGAACGAAGAGGTGCGGATCCCGCTCCTCGAGATCACGCCCGAGCAGGAGCGGCGACACCTTGCTCGCCTCGTGCGCGTCCGCGCGGAGCGCGACACCGATGCCCACGCGGCCGCGATGCGGCGCCTCGAGGCAGAGGCGAGGGCCGGAGACGCCAACCTGATGCCCGGCATCATCGAGGCCGTGCGCGCCTACGCCACGCTGGGCGAGATGTGCGGCGTCCTGCGGGCGGTCTACGGGGAGTATCGCGAGCCGCTCGCGATCTGAGACGCCTCGCTGCTGAGCGGCGGGAGGCGCGGCGCGGCACCATGGCAGCGGGTCGCCACGGTCGTTCGCAGGGCACGCGCCCGCGCCGAGCCTCCAGCCGGACCTGAGCCTGACATAGCCGTCCTTACCGCCTGCTTACTGGCGCCTACCATGCCCCGATGGAGAGTCTCCGGATTCGCCAGGCACATGCCGCTGACGCGGACGAGATCGCGCGGCTTCGCTGGGAGTTCTCCCTGGAGGGTCACCAGCCCATCGAGTCCTACGAGGCCTTCACCCGCCGCATGGCCGCCGAGGTGCGCCGGTACCTGGCGAGCGGCCGGTGGTCCATCTGGGTCGCCGAGCATCCGGAGATCGCGCGGCGGCTGATCGCCACGCTCTTCCTGCAACGCATCGACAAGGTCCCGCGGCCGTACCCCCGACCGGGTGCCTGGGGGTACATCACCAACGTCTTCGTGGACGCGCCATGGCGTGACCGCGGCGTTGGGCGCGAAGTCATGGATGTCGCCATCGCGGCGGCGCGCGCCGAGGGCCTCGACACCCTCCTCCTGTGGCCCAGCCACCGAGCGGTGCCGTTCTATGAGCGGGCGGGGTTCGCCACGGCCACCGAGGCCATGGAATTCCCGCTCGACGAGCCATGAAGCTCCACCTGGTCGACGCGACCTTCGAGCTCTTTCGCGCGTTCTACTCCCCGGGGCGCGGGATGGAGTACGCGCCGGACGGCCGGCCGGTCAACGCGGTCCACGGGCTGGTCGATTCGATGCTCTCGCTGTTGCGCGAGCCCGACGTGACGCACATCGCCGCGGCGACTGACCACGTGATCGAGTCGTGGCGGAATGACGTCTTCGGGGGGTACAAGTCGAGCGTGGGCATGCCACCGGAGCTGCTCGCCCAGTTCGAGGACGCCGAACGGGCGCTTCGGGCGCTGGGCATCACGACCTGGGCCATGGTCGAGGACGAGGCCGACGACGCGATCGCCACCGCGGTTGCGCGCTTCGGGGACGACTCGAGACTCGAGCAGATCGTCATCTGCTCCGTGGACAAGGACCTGGCCCAGTGCGTCGACGACGAGCGGGTCGTGCTTCGCGATCGAATTCGACGCGTCACGTACGACGAGGCCGGCGTCCTCACGAAGTTCGGCGTCGCGCCCGCCTCGATCCCGGACTACCTGGCACTGGTGGGCGACAGCTCCGACGGCTATCCCGGGCTCGCGGGCTGGGGTGCCCGGAGCTCATCGGCGATCCTGGCCAAGTTCGAGCATCTCGATGCGATTCCGGAATCGCCGCTCGACTGGGACGTCCCGCTGCGGGGAGCCTCGCAGCTGGCGGCGGTGCTGCGTGACCATCGGGCTGACGCGCTGCTCTACCGGCGCCTGGCACGACTGAACACCGATGCCGCGATCAGCGGCAGGCTCGACGACCTCGAGTGGGGCGGCGTACCGCGCACTGAGTTCCTTTCAATCTGCGCCGAGCTCGGATTCGACCGCATTCGCGAGCGCGTGCACCGCTGGGCAGACCAACCATCGGTCTAGGACCATAGGTGGGTTGGGGTGCGGTGCTGTGCGGATTACCGTCCCGACCGATGCCTCGTCGAGCCGTCGTCTCCGCCTGCTTGGCGGTGTCCTCGCTGATCGTTGGCCTGCTCCCCGGCTTCGCCGGTCCGGTGGCAGGCTCCTCGTGCAGCGCCTGGACCTCCGAGACGCTCCCGCCACCCACCATCCGGGTCTTCCGGCACGCGACCGGAACGATCGACATCGTCTCGTTCAAGCCATACACCAAGAACGTGCTCTCGCGAGAGTGGATCGGGTCGTGGACGACGGAGTCGCTGCGGGCGGGCGCCCTGATCGTGCGCAACTACGCGTGGTACCAGGTCCTGCACTGGCGGGGCGGCGTGGACGCCAGCGGGGCGTGCTTCGACATTCGCGACGATACCTGGGACCAGGTCTACGACCCGAGCCAGCCCACCTGGACCACAGCTGCGGCAGCCGTCGATGCGACGTGGGGAGGGCTGGTGCACCAGAACGGGCACATCTTCCCGACCTACTACAACGCCGGCGGAGTCGGTGAGGCGTGCGGCGCCAATGCCAACGGATGGAAGGCCTACCAGTGGGGAACCCAGGCCTGCGGCCTCGCCGGTCTGACCGCCACGCAGATCGTGCTCGTCTACTACTACCCCGGTGTCACGGTCACCGGCCTCGGCGGACCCAGTCCGAGCCCCTCTCCCAGCCCAACCCCCACGCCGGCCGCCACCCCGACGCCAACGCCAAAGGCCACTCCGACACCCACCCCGCACCCAACCGCCAGCCCGACCGCCAAGCCCAGCGGCACGCCGACGGCCACGCGAACGGGGACCCCCACGCCGGCGCCGACGCCGAGGCCGACACCCCGGCCGACTCCAGCTCCGACCGCGACGCCAAGCGCGACGCCGCTGCCGACACCGCCACCCACCCAGCAGCTTCCGGGCGGTGGTCAGGCCAGCGTCTCTGGCGCATCGACTCCCCCAGCTCCGCCGCCGCAGCAGCCCAAGCCGACGGTGGCGACGAAGGGCGTTGCGCCCGTGTCAGGGCCCATGGATGTGACCGGTCATATCGCGACCGGGACGGACCTCGATACGCTCCTAACCGCGCTTGCGGGACCTGAAGCCCAGGCCGCATCGGCCGATGCGGCGGCACCGCGCGTTGATGCGCGTCTCCTGCTCTTCCGCGAGCGTTTCCCGCAGGCCATGCAGGCATTCCTGGACGCGGTTGCCCTGGAGCTCGGCGGCCCAGGAGCCCTTGCAGCGGTGACGCGCCCCTAGGCCAACCTGCGCGCGAGGAGGCGGCCGGCGATCAGCTCGGCCGCCGCCAGATCCTGGATGGCGAGGCCCACACTCTTGAAGACCGTGATCGCCTGCGAGTCGCGCGTCTCCGCCCAGCTCGGATCGACGCTGCCCAGCTCGACGTAGCCGTCCTCGGCGAGGTGGCCGTCGTGGAGCGCCGCCACCAGGTCGCCCGCCTCGGCGAGGGCGGCATCTCGAGAGTCGACCGCGACCAGGGTCGCGCGGGCGAAGAGCGCCGGGGGAATCTCGACCATCTCGAGCCGGAACGCCCCGATCCCGTTGACATGCGTCCCAGGCTCCACGAGCTCGGCGTCGAAGATCGGCTCGCTCGACGTCGTCGCGCAGCACACCACGTCCGCGCCGAGCAGTGCCTCGGCAGGTGTGCGCACGCCCACGATCTCGACCTCAGGACCGAGCTCCGTGGCCATCCGTTCCACGAAGGCCGCGCGCGGATCCTCCCTCCTGGCGTAGACCCGCAGCTCCCGAATGGGTCGCGCCGCCAGCACGGCGCGCACCTGCCAGGCGGCCTGCGCGCCAGTCCCGAAGAGTGCCATGACAGAAGCGTCCGGGCGTGCCAGCAACCGGGTAGCGACTCCCGAGGCGGCGCCGGTTCGCATGGCGGTGACCGTGGTGCCGTCGAGGATCGCTCGCGGCTCGCCGGACGCGGCGTCGAACCAGACCACCACCGCCTGCACGGTGGGGAGGCCGCGAGTCTCCACCGGCGATCTCGAACCGGGAGCGCACCGGCGAGAGATCGCGACCAGCCGCCACGTCCCGATACGCGCCCTCGATCGCGTCGAGCAGGTCGGCGACCAGCACAGCGTCCTGGATCGCCGCCCCGTCGAAGGTCGGCACCCACGGCTGGCTCATCGGGTCGGAGTCTAGACCGGGCCGTGGGCTAGGATCGCCTCGATGCCCTGGTTCCCGATCCTGCTCGTGGCGCACATCATGCTGGCGTTGTCGCTGCTGCTTCCCAGCCTGCTGCTTCCGTTCCTCCTGCGCGGCGGCTATGCGGACGGCAACCAGCGGCCGGGGCCGCTCGCCGCACCCCTGCTGCGCCTGCAGGGAACCGGGAGCGTGGTGATCGCGATCGGCCTGGCCATCACCGGCGCCGGCCTGCTCGCGGTGCTGGGTCCTGACCTCCTGCGCAAGCCGTGGCTGTTGGCGGCGCTCGGTATCTACGCCGTCAACCTGCTGGTGGCGGGCCTCGTCTCGAGACCGAACCTACGGCGCCTGCTCGGGATGCGTGAGCCGCGGACCCCAGCCGATGCCGAGGCGTGGCGCCGCGGAGCTCGTCGGCAGCGTCTGCTCGCCTATGCCATGGCGCTGGCGACCGGCGTCATCGGCTTCCTGATGAGCACCAAGCCAGAATTCTGAGCAGGCCCAGGGCCAGCGCCAGCGATGGCGGCGCAGCCCGCCATCGGTGCAGCAGATCAGAACTGGGGAATGGGCAGCGGCCGACCGGTCACGAGGTAGATGGCCGCCACGATGAGCAGCAGGGCAAGCACGAACACGATCATCCAGCGCAGGACTTCCCACATGGCTCGGCTCCCAAGCACGGCGGAGGTAGGCAGCTCACCTGGGTACGTTGGGGATCCCCTGGTGCCGGGATTCTAAGGCATCCCTCAACACCCACAGCCCGTCTCGGACGTCGATGCCTGGGCCACCTAGAATCGGGTCTGTGACCCTCCGCCTTCTCGACTCGCGGACCGGGCAGAAGGTGCCGTTCGAGCCGATTGGCGACGGCCCAGTGGGCCTCTACGTCTGTGGCGTGACCCCCTACGACACCGGTCATCTGGGCCACGCCTTCACGTACGTCAGCTTCGACGTCCTGCATCGGTACCTGGAATATCTCGGCTACCAGGTGACCTACGTCCAGAACCTGACCGATGTGGACGACGACATGCTGCGACGCGCCCGAGAGCTCGGCGAGGACTACCTCCAGCTGGGCAACCGGCACCTGACTACCTTCCTGGCAGAGATGGCCGCGCTCAACTGGCTGCCGCCGGACCGCCTCCCCCGCGCGACGCAACACATTCCGCAGATGCAGGAGCTCATCCGCAGCCTGCTGGCCAATGGCAATGCGTACGCGGCCGACGGGCACGTCTACTACTCGATCGCGTCGCGCCCGCAGTTCGGCGAGCTCTCGCACCTTCCCCGCGAGGCGATGCTGCCGATCGCCAACGAGCGCGGCAACCTCCCGGAGATGCCCGGCAAGCGCGATCCACTCGACTTCGTGCTCTGGCAGCCTTCGGCGCCCGACGAGCCGTCGTGGGAATCGCCGTGGGGCCCCGGGCGGCCCGGCTGGCACGTCGAGTGTTCGGCGATGAGCACGGCCTACCTTGGCGCGCAGTTCGAGATTCACGGCGGCGGGCAGGACCTCATCTTTCCCCACCACGAGGCGGAGATCGCACAGTCGGAAGCGGCCAGCGGACTGCGGCCGTGGGTGCGCTACTGGCTGCACGCGGGCATGCTCAGCTACCACGGCGAAAAGATGAGCAAGTCGCTCGGCAACCTGGTGCTGGTGCGCGACCTGCTGGCGACCTACTCCGGCGACGCCATCCGCCACTACGTGGTCAGCCACCACTACCGCGAAGCGGTCGATTTCGAGGAGACCGATCTGGAGGCTTCGGCCACCCAGGCGGCGCTGCTGCGCCGGGCCTGCCGCGTCGCGGAGGAGTTCGAGCCGCTGGCTCCCGCTCTCGCTGATCCCTCGACACTCGACCCGACCGTTGCCGAGCACCGGACCCGATTCCTCGCGGCCATGGACGACGACCTGAACACACCCGCGGCCCTGCCTGAGCTCCACGCGCTCGCCGCGCTGTGCCGTCGAGAGGTGCCGCGAGAGGTGATGGCGCAGGCGGGCTGGATGGTGCGAGAGCTCGTGTCCGCGGAGACGCGGCCAGGTGGTCCAACGGCGGACGACGGGGATGAGCTCGTTCCGGTCAGCGTGCGGCTCGGGACCGTGGTTCCCCCGGAGGATCCGGAGGACTGGCGCCGCCCGCTCACCTGGATCGCGGCCGCCGGCATGTTACTGGCGCCAGCCCTGCTGATCGGGTGGTTCGCCATTGGGCGGCCGGTCACGGTTGCGCGTCCGGAACCGGGCACCTGGATCATCGCGGGAGCCCTCGTCCTGGGCGGGGTGCTGACCGGTACGACCCAGCTGCGCCCGATGTGGGCCGCGGCGGCAACCCTGGGCTCCGCGCTGTTCGCCGCCCTGCTGGTGGTCCTCTATGCGGTCGCGGCCTCTCCTGACGTGCGAACCGGTGGCTTCTCACCTCCGCTCGCGCAGGCGCTCACCGCGGCGGCGGCGGGGCTGGGCGGGGCGTTGGCCTCTGCGACGTTGATGCCCGCCTTCTCGCGGATGCCCTCGCGCGCTCGTCGCGGGCTCGCTCCGGCGGCGATCGGTATGGCCGTCAGCGCCATCATCGTTCGGTTGCTCCTCTCCGCCTGATGCGGGTCGCACTGGGGCAGGTCACCCCGACCGAGCTCGTTCGAGCGCAGGTTGCCATCGAGGACCACGCCCTCGCGCCGGACGGCGCGTGGCTGGCGTACGAACGTCGCAGCGTCGTCGCCGGGAGCTATCGCCGCCACCTCTGGCGGGTTCAGACCTCAGGCGGCCGCGCGCGTCGCCTGACCAGTGGTGCGGTGAGCGATACCAGTCCGGCCATCGCCCCCAACGGCCGGACCATCGCCTTCCTTCGTGCGAGCTCTGATCCCTCGGCCCCGGAGGACGAGCGCCTCGCGCAGCCCTGGATCATCGACGCCGCCGGTGGTGAGCCACGCCCGCTGGTCCGCCTGGCGCACGGCGTCGAGGGCCTCCGCTGGAGCCCGGATTCCCGCGGCCTGGCGTTGCTCGCTCCCGCACCGCAAGCGCGCTTCCTGGTCGGCCAGCAGCGGCGGCGCGGCGGCGGAACGCCCGCTCCGACCGCCCGGCGCATCACGCGTATGGACTTCCGCAACGACGATGGCTACCGCGACCGCCGAACGCACCTGTGGCTCGTGGCGGCCCGTCCCGGCGCACGTGCTCGCCAGCTGACCCAGGGGGACTTCGACGTCGAATCCCCGTGCTGGTCACCCGACGGAGGCTGGATCGCGTACGTCGCCGATCCTGGCCCTGACGCGGCCGTCAATCCGCAGACCGCCATCTTTCTCGTGGCGAGCGCGGACGGCGGCCTGCGCGAGCTTGCACGGCTGCGCGGCGACCTGACGGCGCCGGCCTGGTCGCCGGACGGTCGATGGATCGCGGCGCTCGGCACCGACATCGCCGACCCTCCTGAGGCCACTCAGCCGGAGGTCTGGATCATCGACGCGGAGACCGGTGCCGCTCGCTCTCTGAGCGGCGGCCTCGACCTGCCCGCCGGCGTCTGGGCCGGGAGCCACCTCAACCACACCGAGGAAGTAGAGGGACCGCTCTGGCTCGACGACACCTCGGTGGTGGCGCTGCTCAGCATCCGCGGGCGGTCGATCCCGTGGCGGTTCCCGATCGCCGGCCACGCGAAGCCCGAGCCGCTCCTCGCCCCCACGCTGCGGGTCGTGGCGACGGGGCTCCAGGCAGCCGGGGGCACGATCACGATCAACGCCCAACTGGACCGAGCGGCGAGCGAGATATCGGCCGTCGTGAACGTCGGGCTGCAGCCGGTCACCCGGGACGGCGCATCGTGGCAGCGACGCTTCCCGAACCCTCGCCTGGAGGAGCTCGAACTGTACGGCCCGGCTGGGCCGATCCGGACCTGGGTCTACTCCCCGCGCGCCGCCCGCCGCAAGCGACCCGCCACCCTGATCGACATCCACGGTGGACCGACCGGCTCGTGGGCACCCGGGGCCTCGCTCGACGTCATCGCGCTCACGTCAGCGGGGTATCGCGTCGTGCGGCCCAACATCCGCGGCTCGGCAGGATTCGGGGCCGCGTGGGTGGATGGGCTCGGCCCGCGGTGGGGCGAGGTGGACGCCGCCGCGGCGGTTTCCTGGTGAACTGGCTGGTCGGGGTCACGGATCGCTTTGCGGCGGCGGTCAGCGAGAACGGGGTGACCAACCAGGTCACGGCCTGGGCGGAGTGCTACTTCGGGATCTACGACTCGCGCCGGACCGGACTGGGCGATCCCCTCTCCGCGGACGGCTTGCGCAGCCTGTGGACCAGCTCCCCGTTGCGCAACGTCGCGAAAATCCACACACCGCTGCTCATGCTGCAGGCGGAGGACGATCGGGTCTGCCCGGCGTCGGACAACGTCCAGCTCTTCGCCGCTCTCCGCGCACTGGGCCGCGAGGTG
>VBGQ01000111.1 GCA_005882055.1 Chloroflexota bacterium | reverse complement strand
CGGGAACATGGGCGCTGATTCCGGCACAGGCGTGGCCTTCACCCGGGACCCGAACACCGGCGAGAAGGCGATCTTCGGTGAGTACCTGACCAACGCCCAGGGGGAGGACGTGGTGGCCGGCATTCGCACGCCGGCCAAGATCAGCCAGATGCGCGACGAGCTGCCGGAGGTCTACGGCCAGTTCGAGGAGATCGCTGAGAAGCTCGAGCGCCACTATCGCGACGTCCAGGACCTGGAGTTCACGATCGAGCGCGGCAAGCTCTTCATGCTCCAGACACGGTCTGCCAAGCGCACCGCTCCCGCCGCGGTGCGCGTCGCGGTCGAGATGGTCAACGAAGGGATCCTGAGCCGAGAAGAGGCACTGCAGCGCGTCGAACCCGGGCAGATCGTGCAGCTCCTCCTGCCGCGCTTCGACGAGGCCGCCAAGGCCAGGGCCAAGGACCGATTCCTCGCGAAGGGGCTCAACGCCTCGCCCGGCGCCGCGACCGGCAAGGCGATCTTCGATCCCGATCGCGCGGTCGAGGCCAAGGCGGCCGGCGATGCCGTGATCCTGGTGCGCATCGAGACGAGCCCGGACGACGTGCACGGCATGCTCGCCGCCCGTGGCGTGCTGACCGCCCGCGGCGGTGCGACCAGCCACGCCGCGGTCGTGGCACGCTCCATGGGCCTGCCCTGCGTCGCCGGCGCGGAGTCACTGCGGATCGACTACACCAAGCGCCAGATGCGCGCCGGCGACGTGACGGTCGCCGAGGGCGACATGATCAGCATCGACGGCACGACCGGCGAGATCTACGCCGGCGAGCTGCCGACCATCGAGGCGCGCTTCGAGGACGAGCGCGAGCTCGCAGTGCTGCTGTCGTGGGCCGACGACGTCCGCCGCCTCCAGGTGTGGGCCAACGCGGACTACCCGCGCGACGCGGAGCGGGCGCGCGCCTTTGGGGCGCAGGGCATCGGCCTGTGCCGGACCGAGCACATGTTCTTCGAGGAGGATCGGCTGCCGACCGTGCAGCGCATGATCCTGGCCGCCACGCGTGCCACGGAGGCCAAGCGGCGCTCCGAGGGCGGCGAGAAGCTGTCTCCGGAGGATCGTGAGACGGTCGAGACCTTCGACTCGGCGCTCACCGAGCTCGAGCGGCTGCAGACGGATGACTTCGCCGGACTCTTCCGGGCCATGGACGGCCTGCCGGTGGTGATCCGGCTGATCGATCCGCCACTGCACGAGTTCCTGCCCAGCTACGAGGACCTGCTGGTGGACGTCACTCGCCTGCAGGACCGCCTGGCGTTGGACGGGACCGATGGCGGCCGCTCAGCGCTCGACGCGGTGGGGGATCGCATCACGCCGGCCCTCGCCAAGGGCCTGCAGCGCGTCCTGGGCCGGAAGGACGCCGAGCGCGCCATGAAGCTCCTGCGCCGTGAGGGCAAGGCGTCCGCGGCGCCATCGGTCAAGGACGACGCATTTCTGCAGGCGGAGCTCGCCGAGAAGACGGAGCTGCTCCAGGCGGTCGAGGCGATGCGCGAGCAGAACCCGATGCTGGGGATGCGCGGCTGCCGGCTAGGGCTGATGATCCCGGATATCGTCAAGATGCAGACCCGAGCCATCCTGGCCGCCGCCACGCGCGTGGCAGGCGAGGGGGTCACGCCGCTGCCGGAGATCATGATCCCGCTCGTGGGCCACGTGAACGAGCTCGCGGAGACGCGTCGCATCCTCGAGGGTGAGGTTGCGCGAATCGTCGAAGAATCCGGCCAGAAGGTCGCCTACAAGTTCGGCACCATGATCGAGGTCCCCCGCGGAGCCCTGACCGCGGACGCGATCGCCGAGCACGCCGAATTCTTCAGCTTCGGCACGAACGACCTGACGCAGATGACCTTTGGCTACAGCCGCGACGACGCTGAGGGGAAGTTCCTGCTGCAGTACGTGGACCGCAAGATCCTGCCCGTCAACCCGTTCCAGGTCCTCGACCAGGACGGTGTTGGCCAGCTGGTCCGCCTCGCAACCGAACGCGGCCGCGCCACGCGCAAGGATCTCAAGATTGGGATCTGCGGCGAGCACGGTGGTGATCCGCAGAGCATCGCCTTCTGCCACGAGGTCGGCCTCAACTACGTCTCCTGCTCGCCCTTCCGGGTCCCCGTCGCGCGCCTCGCCGCCGCCCAGGCGGCACTGTCGGGATCCGAACAGCGCGACAAGTAGCGCGGTAGCGCGTCGCCGCCAGGCGGCTGCGCGTCAGCTAGGAGACGGGCTGGGCGTCTCGGTGGGTGTCTCCGCCGGAGTGGGCGTCGGTGTGGGTGCGGCGGTGATCACCGGCGTCGGCGCTGGGGTCGGCGCAACGGTGGCGCCGGTCGCCTGCGGCGAGCTCGTCGGGGTTCGAGTCGACGGACCGATGGTCTGCGAGGGACGCGGCGTTCCCGGCGGAATGAATGGATTGCTCGTCGCCACTGGCTGTCTCAGCCCCGGCGTCTGACCTGGCGACGCGGACGCGCTGCCGGACGGGGTTGCTGCGCCAGACGGTGACGGTGAACCGGGGAGGCTGCTCGAGGCCGATGCCTCAGGGGAGCCGCTGGCGGCGAGGACGCCACCGCCGCGTTCCTGGCCATTTCCGGCCCCGCCGGCCAGGATCTGGGACGCACCGATGATCACCGCGCCGCCAAGCAGGACCATCGAGGCGGTAGCCGCCGCAAAGCGGCCTGCCTGGCGGATCACGGGCCGTGACCGAATCGCGGTTGGGCGCCACGGCGGGAGCGGAGCCCGACCGACGTCGATGCGCGCCAACGCGTCGTGCGCGGCGACCCAGTCCATGCAGGAAGCGCAGAGGGACGCGTGCACGGCGAGATCGCGCGGTGGATCGCCGGAGGCTCCATCCAGCAGCCAGGCGACGAACCGACCGTGCGGATCGCTCATGGCGAGCGCCTGCTAAGCGCCTGATCGGCAATCGTGCGAATCCGCTGCTCCAGCGGCCCGGCGTCTGCACCGAGCCCGCCGGCCGCTGTCCGACGTGCCGGCGCGGACCGGCGTTCCAGGAATCGACGTCGCGTCTCCGCGAGTCGCCGACGCACGGCGCGCGGTGGTGCGTCCAGGACGAGCTCCAGGTCCAGCGGAGCGAGGCCCTCGATCTCGCCCGCGACCAGCGTTGCGCGCTGCACAGGGCTGAACTGCTCGAGCACGTCGAAGGTCGCGTCGTCGACCCCGAGGCTCGCCAGTGCCGAGCGCCGTTGATCAGGGGCGCGGGCGTCGCGACGCGACGAGCGGCGCGGCACGTTCCGGAGGACATGACCCCGCAACCAGGCTGCCGCTCGCTCAGGGTGGCGCAGGTCGTCCGCGTCGCGGGCGCCGGCGTCGAGGGCGTCGGCCGCCAACGACGCGGCCAGCGGGGCGTCACCGAGGGTCACCAGCAGCGCGAACCCGTGCAGTCGGGCGCCGTGCGCATCGCGGAAGGCAGCGCGCAGCATGCCGTCCTCATTGCTCGCGCGAAGCGTCACCGGCCCGCTCAGCTTGACCTCCCCGCAGCGATGCAGTGTGGTTGGATTCCGGGGAGTGTAGTGCAGCTGCCAACCCGCTCCGGCTCGCCGCGATACCGAGTCGTCGACCTACCGGCATCGGTCCATGCCAGGCCGTAACGGCGTGCGTATTGACTTGACAGTGTGGTAGAATTGCCTTCCCCCTCTTGACAAACCCCTTGACAACAGCGAGTCACTCGCAGGACCTGCCATCGCCATGACCTCATCCGGCATCGTCGCCGACATCAAATCCAAGCTGCCGGTCGTCGAGCTGGTCGGAGAGACCGTGGCTCTCAAGCGTGCAGGGTCCGCGTACAAGGGCCTGTGTCCGTTCCACGCGGAGAAGACGCCATCGTTCATCGTCAACCCCGATCGCGAGAGCTGGCATTGCTTCGGATGCGGCAAGGGCGGTGACGTGTTCACGTTCGTCATGGAGCGCGATGGCCTGGAGTTCCGGGAGGCGCTCACGCGACTGGCAGAGAAGGCCGGTGTCGAGCTCTCGGCGCAATCTGCCCGCGAGGATCGGCGGCGTGCGCGGCTTCGCGAAGCGCTGGAGGCGGCGGTCAGCTGGTACCGAGAGGTCCTGCTGCGAACGCCGCAGGGCGAGCGAGCGCGCACCTACCTACAGGAACGGGGCTTCAGCGAGGAGACGCTGGACCGATTCTCGATCGGCTACGCGCCCAACGCCTGGGAGCCGCTCAGCAAGCGCCTCGGCTCGCGCGGCTTCAGCGATGAGGAGCTGGTCAGCGCGGGACTGGCTGGACCATCCAACCGTGGCGGCGTCATCGATAAGTTCCGCGGCCGCGTCATCTTCCCGATTCGCGACCAGGCCGGAAAGGCGATCGGCCTCGGTGGTCGCATCCTGCCAGGACTCGAGGGGCCGAAGTACCTCAACTCGCCGGCGACGCCGCTCTTCGACAAGAGCCGAACACTCTTCGCCATCGACCTGGCCAAGGCATCGATCCGGAAGACGAAGCTCAGCGTCATCGTCGAGGGCTACACGGACGTGATGGCGGCCCACCAGGCTGGCTTCACCAACGTCGTCGCCTCGCTGGGCACGGCGCTCACGGGCGGCCAGGTGGAGCTGGCGACGCGTTACGCAGACGCCGTGGCGCTGGCCTATGACGTCGACCTGGCGGGAGAGGCTGCCACTCAGCGGGGCCTGCTCGAAGAGCTGGGACCGGATGCGGCGGTCAGCAAGGTTCGCGTCATCCGCATCCCGGCCGGCAAGGATCCCGACGAGCTGATCCGGACCGATCCAGACGCGTGGCGTCGCGCCGTCGAGGAGGCGAAACCGGTCATCGAATACTTCATCGACCGCGCAGCGGCGGAGTCGGACCTGTCGACGATCTCCGGGCGACGGGACGTCGCGGGGCGGGCGCTGGCCGTCCTCAAACGCGTCGGGGACCGCGTCGAGCAGGACCTCTATCTCCAGCACCTGGCGCGGCTGGTCAATGTCGACGAGCGGACGCTTCGTGAGGCGCTGGAGCGGG
>VBGQ01000110.1 GCA_005882055.1 Chloroflexota bacterium | reverse complement strand
CGGATCGACAGCATTCATCACCAGGTCCGCCTGGTGGCGTCGCGCGAGGTCGGCCACGGCACCTGCCTCCCGCGCATCGATGCCCTCGACTGAGATGCGGACCGGGCTCGATCCGAGCTCTCCTTCCAGCCCACGCGCCCGGGCCAGGTCGTAGTCGGCGAGGACCAGGGCGTCGCACCACTCGCGGGTCGCGGCCATGCGGGCGATCGCCTCCCCCACCGTGCCTACGCCAATCAGCAGGACCCGCACGCGACGCCTCCTTCAGCCGAAGAGCTGACGGAGCGCGAAGGCCACGTTTGCCGGGCGCTCCGCCAGGCGGCGCAGGTACCACGCGTACCACGCCTCGCCGTAGGAGATCAGGTCGCGCACCCGGTACCCGTCCTGCACCAGTCGGATCTGATCGCGGGCGCGAATGCCATACAGCATCTGGACCTCGAAGCAGGTCTTGGGATGCCCCGCGCTGGCGCCGTACGCAGCGATCCGGTCGACCAGCTCCAGGTCGTGCGTGCCCAGCCCGAGGCGCAGCTCGCCGGCCGCCGCCTTGGGCAGCATGAGCACCGCCAGCGACTGGTAGGCGCCGTCCACCTCACTCCTCTTGCGGAAGGCAACCGCGGCGTGCTCGTCATATGCGCCCTTGACCAGGCGGATCGCCGGATTGAGGGGCAAGAGTCGCTGAATATCATCCGGTGTGCGACGCAGGTAGGCCTGCAGGCAGAGGCCGATGTTGGGCTGCTCCGCCTTGAGGCGCTCGTACATGGCCACGGTGGCTTCCGTGTAGGCGCTTCCCTCCATGTCGATCCAGAAGGTCCCGCCGGTTCGCGCGGCGTGCTCGGAGAGCGAGAGCGCGTGGCTGAAGGTGGCATCGGGGTCCAGGTCGAGGCCCAGCTGCGTGAGCTTGACGCTGATCTCACCGTCGAGGCCGCGCGTGGCGATTTCGTCGATCAGCGCGTGGTAGTGATCGGCGACCTCCTGCGCCTCGCCCAGGTTCGCCAGATTCTCCCCCAGGCGGGTGAAGAGCAGGCCGATGCCGTGCGACCGGAATGGCTCGGCGGCGGCGAGCGCCTCGTCCACGGTCTCTCCGGGCATGAAACGCCGCACCGCGCGGCGCGCAAAGGGGAGGCGCGGCAGGTGTTCCTTGAGCCATCGGTTGCGGGCCATCCACAGCAGGATGTGGCGCACGTGTCGGCCTCCAGCGGAGAACAGCTCGGGGCCGCGAATCTACCACGCCCCGGCGGTGGCGGAATCGTTCACAAGGGCCTGACAAAGGGTTATGGTGGACGCTCCAGTGTGATCCCGAGCATTTGCGGCTGGCCGCCTCGCGGCTGCCTGCGAAAGGAGGCGATCCCTTGGGCCCCCACTCTCTCCCGAGCCGAATTGGGGTGCTCCTGAGCACCGTCATGCTCGGAGCATCGAGCCTGATTCTGGCGCCGGTGGCGCCCCTTGCCGCGACCGCGGTCAGGGCAGACAGCTCGTGTCAGCTGAACTCCGCCAACGGAGAGGTCAAGCACGTCATCTACATCCAGTTCGACAACACCCACTTCCGGCGCGACAACCCCAACGTTCCGTCGGACCTGGAGCAGATGCCGAACCTGCTGAACTTCATCAAGAGCAACGGGACGCTGGTCGCCAACGATCACACAGTCCTGATCTCGCACACCGCCACCGGCATCCTGAGCTCGCTGACCGGGAACTACCCGGATCGCTTTGGCCAGCCGGTCTCCAACTCGTTCCGCTACTTCAAGACCGATGGCACGACGCGGACCGGCGTCTCGTTCGCGTACTGGACGGCTCCCCTCTTCGACCCCGCGGGGAGCACCACCGATACGACGCCGGAGATGATCAACGAGAACGGCAAGATTTCGCCGGCGCCCTGGGTGCCCTATACCCGGGCTGGCTGTGACGTCGGAGCCGTGGCCACTGCCAACACCGTCCTCGAAAACACGGCCATCGACATCCCCACCGTCTTCGGTGCGGGATCGGACGAGGCGCAGGAGGTCATCGACAACCCGGGCCAGGCCTTCGCGGACTTCGTGGGCATTGGCGTCCACTGCGCGCAGGGCTCATCGGTCTGCGGCGCATCCACGCATGCGCGCCCCGACACCCTGCCTGACGAGCCGCTTGGCTATGCCGGCTACTCCGGCCTGTTCGGGGCCAAGTACGTCAACCCGGTCATCAAGCCGAGTGGCCCCATGACCGACCTGTCCGGCAACGTCATCCAGGACGCCACCGGACACATTGGCTTCCCTGGCTTCGATGGCATGGAGGCGACCGTCTCCCTCTCCTACGTCGCCCAGATGCAGGAGGCCGGGGTGCCGATCACCTACGCCTACATCTCCGATGCCCACGACGGACATGGCACATCGGGAAACATCCACTTCGCGTACGGGCCCGGTGAGGCGGGTTACGTCCAGCAGCTGCACGACTATGACACTGCCTTCGGCCAGTTCTTCAATCGGCTCGCGGCCGACGGGATCAACAAGAGCAACACGCTCTTCGTGTTCACCGTCGACGAGGGCGACCACTTCGCTGGAGCGGATCCCACCAATCCTGGTTGCGACGGCGGCAATACGCCTTGCACCTACCCGGCGGTCAATGGCGTCGGCGAGATCAACGCCGACCTGCGCCGCATGATCTACACCCAGTTCGGGGACGCGACGCTCTTCTCGGTGCACTCGGACGACGCGCCGACGGTCTACGTCAATGGGACGGCCGCTCAGCCGATCCGGGACCAGACGGACCCGATCGTGCGAAACCTGGAACGGGAGACGGCCCAGCTCCACTGGCTCAATCCGTACACCGGATCGGTGGAGAACAACATCATGGTGGCGCAGGCCGATCACGTCGGGATGAAGGCGCTGCACATGGTGACGGCCGATCCGTTCAGGACACCGACGTACACGCCGTTCGCGGATCCTGACTGGTTCTTCTTCGCGACCGGCGGGGCGACGCCGGCGACCTGTGCGACACCGGAAGCGTGCGCCTTCATCCCGGCCCGTACGGCCCAGAGCTTCGCGTGGAACCACGGCGACATCCAGGATGAGATCGCCTCGACCTGGGCGGGCCTCGTGGGGCCGGGCGTGCAGAACCAGGGCGTCAACGCATCGGTCTGGACCGATCACACCGACTGGCGCCCGACCATGCTGAGCCTCCTCGGCCTGAAGGACGACTACGTCCAGGACGGTCGGGTCGTTACCGAGGTCCTGGCGGCCTCGGCCAACCCGCAGTCGCTGCGTCTGCACCGCGGGCTCTTCCAGCAGCTGGCCTCCGCGTACAAACAGCTGAATGCGCCGTTCGGCACCTTCAGCATGGCGGTCCTCAAGAAGTCGTCCGAGGCGCTGGCGAGCAACGCCGCGGGGGACGCGGACTACACCTCGATCGAGAACCAGATCACGTCGTGGACCTCTGACCGCGACGGTCTGGCTACCACCATCAAGAACACGCTCGCGGACTCCGAGTTCAACGGCGTGAACCTCGACGTGCACAACGCTCAGTCGCTGATCAGCCAGGCAAATGCCCTGATCAACGAGGTTGTCGCTGCGGCAAGCTGAGCGTCGACGTATGCCTCACAGGCCGCCCGCGGCTCCGGTCGCGGGCGGCTTCTGCTCCCATCGAAACGAAGGAGATACCGGATGAACTTCAACAACATCCTGATCGGATCGGAGAATCCAGACCGGCTCGTCGAGTACTACACGAAGCTCCTGGGCAAACCGACCTTCAGCGAAGGTGGGTACACGGGCTGGACGATCGGCTCGGGAATGATGAGCATTGGCCCTCACAGCGAGGTGAAGGGCAAGAACGCCCATCCCGGGCGCCTCATCTGGAACATCGAGAGCCCGGATGTGCAGGCCGATTTCGACCGTTTCAAGGCTGCCGGCGCCATGGTCGTGCGGGAGCCCTACGGCTTCGAAGAGGATCCTCCGTACACGATCGCGACGTTCTCCGACCCGGATGACAACTACTTCCAGCTCATGAGCCCGATGGAGCCGATGGAGGGCTCGAACCCGCCAGCCTGAGTCGGCCCGGCCCGTCGCGAGCTTGGTCAGAGTGAGCACCGATACTATGCGGCGGGCCGTTAGCTCAGTGGCAGAGCAGGGGACTTTTAATCCTCGTGTCGTGGGTTCGAATCCCACACGGCCCTCCACGCAGCGCTTAGGTGAACCGGCGACATGAGCCGATGACGGCGGCGGAATGCATGATCTGCGTGAAGCACCGCGGCGAGGGAACGATGAAGGGGCAGCTCGTCGGCCGCGCGGATGGGTTCTGGGTCTACCACGGTGATCCTGGTGGAAACGGGCTCGCGGCACTGGGCCATCTGGTCATTGAATCGGACCGACACGCCCCATACCTGGCCGACCTGACGGACGCCGAGGCGGCGGACCTCGGTCGCTTACGCTCGCGCCTTGCTCGGGCCCTGCGTGACGAGCTGGGCGTGACATTCGTGTTCGCGGCGGTCATCGGCCGGCACGTTGCGCATTTCCACGAGCACCTCCTGCCACGCCATCCGGGGGTATCGCCGGAGGTTCCGTGGCACCAGAGCGACGAGGCAGGACCTCAGGCTGATGCCGAAACCGTGGCTGAGCTCGCGCGGCGCCTGGCGAAGCGTCTCGGGGAGCTCTTCGAGTCTCACGGCCCGGGCTAGCTCTCCGCCTGGACGCCCTGGTTGGTGATGGCGTACACCACGCCCACGCTGATGTAGAAGAAGAGTGCGGCGAGCGGCAGGAAGAGGGCCAACGGGACAGCAAGCAGATAGATCAATGGTCCAATCGACGCCCGCTTCACCTCCAGGCGGGCGTGGTCCACGCCGTACGGGGGTTCAAGCAGCTCGGGATGCCTGAGGATGTGTCGCCACATCAACGTCCAGGGCAGGGCCGTCGCGACAGACAAGAGCCCGTAGATCACTGCGGCGGTGGAAGCCGGTGCGCCTCCTTCGGCCAGGTAGGCGGCCAGCAGGGCGGTCGGGAACGGCAGGGTCGCGATGCCCAGCAGCAATGCCAGGTTCAGCCAGTGCAGGCGACTGTCGAAGCGCCGGATCTTGTCGACGAAGGCCCGATGGTTCAGCCAGATGATGCCGATGGTCAGGAAGGCTGCGAGGTAGGCAAGGTAGGACGGCCAGTGCTGGCCAAGCGCGCCAATGAGACTGCCCGCTTCGCGCGTTTCGGCGTCCGATGGGACCTTGAGATCGAGCACCAGGAGCGTGATCGCAATGGCCATCACTCC
>VBGQ01000109.1 GCA_005882055.1 Chloroflexota bacterium | reverse complement strand
AGAGAGCATCGCGCTCTACCGGGAAGGGCTCCGCATCCACGCCGCGTGCGAGGAGCGCCTACGCGCGGCCGAGCTGACCATCAGCGAGCTCGGCCGCCGCACGGGAGCCGCCGAACAGGAGCCTGCCTGAGCGTGAAGTGACGCCGGCGGTAGCCGGATCGTCCGGATGGGAGGCGGCCGGCATCGGGCTATACTCGGCCGCGAACCGATCCCGGAGATTGCCATCGGTGACCCTTCTCGAAACGATTCACGACCCCGCGCAGCTGCGTGCACTCGACTACGCCGAGCTGGAACGGCTCGCCGCCGAGCTGCGGGAAAAGATGATCCGCACTGTCCAGCACACCGGGGGCCACCTTGCCAGCTCGCTGGGTGCAGTGGAGATCGCGCTCGCCCTGCACCGCGTGATGGACTCGCCGCGCGACCGGATGGTGTGGGACACCGGGCACCAGGCCTACGCCCACAAGCTCCTCACCGGCCGCCTGGATCGCTTCGAGACGCTGCGGCAGACCGACGGCGTCGGCGGGTTCCCCCGGCGCAGCGAGAGCGACCACGACGTCTTCGACGGCGGCCATGCGGGAACCGGCGTGAGCATCGGCGTCGGGCTGGCTGCCGCCCGCGACCTGCTCCCGGCCGGCAGTCCGGGCCGCGCGCAGCGGATCGCGGTGTGCGTCGGAGACGCGGCCATGCAGAGCGGCCTGACCCTCGAGGCGCTGAACCACCTGGGGCAGAGCAAGAACCGCATGCTCATCGTGCTCAACGACAACGAGATGAGCATCAGCAAATCGGTCGGCGGCCTCTCGACCCGCCTCAACAAGCTGCGGCTGACGCGCGCCTACCAGGAGACCAAGGAGGCGTCGAAGCGGACCATCAGCCGCATCCCGGTGCTTGGCCAGCCGCTCTTCGACGTGCTCGCCTGGGCCAAGGAGGGCTTCAAGCGGAGCAGGGCTTCGAGCAGGCGTTCCGCCTGCGCGGCACGGTCGTGGTGCATGTCAAGACCATCAAGGGCAAGGGCTATGCACCGGCGGAGGCGGACAGCGTCAGCTTCCACGGCGCCAGCCTGCCGCCCATCGACCTGGGCCTGATCGACCCCACGGAGGAGCCGCTGCCGGTGACCTCCGGGGCGTCCAGCAAGCCCAAGACGTATACGCAGACGTTCGTCGAGGAGCTCGTGCGCCTCGCCGCGGATGACGAGCGCATCTGCGCCATCACCGCCGGGATGCCCACCGGGACTGGGCTCGCGCGGTTTGGCGAGCGCTTCCCGCGCCGATTCTTCGACGTCGGCATCGCTGAGGAGCACAGCCTGACCATGGCCGCCGGCCTGGCCCTGGCGGGCAGGCGGCCGGTGGTGGCGCTCTACTCAACCTTCAGCCAGCGCGCCTTCGATCAGCTCGTCCACGACGTGTGCCAGAACGACCTGCCCGTCTTCCTGGCGATCGACCGCGCAGGCCTGGTGGGGGAGGACGGTACCAGCCACCAGGGCATGTTCACCCTCTCCGCGCAGCGCTCCCTGCCGAACCTGGCGATCGGCTCGCCCAAGGACGAGCAGGAGATGCGCGACATGGTGGTCACCGCGATCTCCCATCCGGGACCGATGAGCATCCACTACCCCCGCGACGCGGGCGAGGACCTGCCGGACCGGCAGGGGGCGGCGCTCGAAGTCGGGCGCGGCGAGGTCCTGCGGACCGGCGATGACCTGCTGCTCGTGGGCTTTGGACCGATCGTGCAGCGTCTGCTGGCGGTGGCGCACGCGCTCGCGGCGGAGGATGGTCTGGAGGCGACGGTCGTCAACGCCCGATGGGCCAAACCCCTCGACGAGGGGCTGATCGGAGAGCAGGCGGCCGGCAAGCGACTGGTTGTCACCGCGGAGGAGTCCGCGGCGATGGGCGGATTCGGGGACGGGGTGCTTGACGCCCTGAACCGCGCCGGCCTCCACATTCCGCTGCTCAAGATCGCGCTGACGGAGGGTTTCGTGCACCACGGAGCGGTCGGCGAGCTGCGTGCGCAGCAGCGGATCGACGTGCCGGGGATCCTCGGCCAGGTCCGCGATGCGCTGGGCGTGATGCGCGGCGAGCGCCCGGCGGTGAGCAGCGCGACCAGGAGTCGTTCGAGAACGACCGCCGCCTAGGCGCCGGTGCCTCGCGTCCGCCTCGATCAGCTTCTCGTGGAGCGCGGCATGGCACGCTCGCGCGCCGACGCGCAGGCACTCCTCATGTCCGGCGGCGTGTTGCTCCCATCGCTGGGGACCCGCGCGCTCAAGCCCGGCCAGCTGGTCGCCGCCGATGTTGAGGTCGTCGCTCTGCCGCGCCCGCGTTGGGCATCGCGTGGAGGGGAAAAGCTGTCAGCCGCGATGGACGCCTTCGGGATTGATCCCGCAGGCCTCGCCTGCCTCGATGCGGGCGCGAGCACCGGCGGCTTCACCGACGTCCTGCTCCAGCGTGGCGCTCGCGTCCTGTACGCGGTCGACGTGGGTCGCGGACAGCTGATCGAACGACTGCGAACAGACCCACGCGTGGTGGTCATGGATCGCACGAATCTGCGGACGCTCGAGCGCCTTCCGGAGCCGATCGAGATCGCGACATTGGACCTCTCCTTCATCTCGCTGGGGCTCGTCCTGCCGGCGGTGCGCGGGCTGCTGTCGGACACCGGTCAGGTGGTTGCCCTGGTGAAGCCCCAGTTCGAGGCGGGCCGTGACGCGGTCCCACGGGGTGGGGTAGTCCGCGACCCGGCAATCCATCGCGCCGTCCTGCGCCGGTTCGGCGACGCAGCCCGCAGCGCCGCGTTCAGTCCGACGCGCGCGATCCGGTCGCCCATCACCGGCAGCTCGGGAAACACCGAGTTCCTGGCGCTGCTCGAGCCATTGGGCGAGGCAAGGCCGCAGGCTTCCTGGGAGGAAGCGGTCAGCGCGCTCTTCGAGGCATCGGTCTGATCCCGCGCGTACTACGATGCACTACGTGAAGCGGAGGGAGCGGGCCGCCGCAGCGGAGCAGCTGAGCGTCTTCGAGGGGCTCGAGGCGGTCGACGCGGCGATTCGCCACGAGCCATCGCCGGACACGATGCGGCAGATCGTGTCCCTGCGCATGCCGGATTCCCTTCTCGAACGCGTGGAGACCGCCGCCCGCGCCCGCGGCGTGTCGCCGTCGAGCCTCATGCGTGCGCTCATCGCCGCGGGCCTGGACCGCTCGTACGCGGCGGTCGCCGAGTCAGACATCGCCACCGAGCTGGTCGCCCTGCGCCGTCGGCTGGATGAGATCGCGGATCGATTGCCACAGCCCGCCTCCACGCCACCCGGAGTCACGGTGGTCTCCCTTCCTGAGCCGCTGACGGACGCGACCGACACGGGAGCCTGATGGGCGCGCTTCGGCGTATCGGCTTCTCGCTCAACCCGGATAACGGCGCCGCTCGCGAGACGCTCAAGCGCGCCGAGGGGTGGTGCTCGGCGCAGGGAGTGGAAGCCTGGAGCTCGCCCGCAGATGACGCCGACGCGATCCGCGCTTCATGTCCCGGGACGGACCTGATCTGCATCCTGGGTGGTGACGGCACCTTCCTGCGCACCGCCCGAGCCATCGGCGACAGCGAGGTGCCTGCGCTGGGCGTGAACCTGGGCCGCGTTGGCTTCCTGGCGAAGGTCGAGACCGCGGACCTCGAGCGCACCCTCGACCAGGTCGTCGTCGGCCAGTACACCATCGAAGAGCGCTTTCGGATCTCCGCGAGCATCGTTCGGGCCGATGGCTCGACCGAGACGCACGCCTGCCTCAACGAGGTGGTGGTGGCGCGCGGATCGCGAGTGCGCATGATCCAGGTCGAGGTCGAGGTCTCCGGCAGCCACCTGGCGACCTACGTCGCCGATGGCGTGGTCGTGGCCACCCCGACGGGGTCCACCGCGTACTCCTTCAGCGCGGGAGGCGCGATCCTCGACCCGCGCCTGCGGAACGTCATCATCACGCCGGTGGCCGGCTACCTGTCGCCGCTGCACAGCGTCGTCGCCGGCGAGCGCCACGTGGTGCGCCTAATGCTGCGCGAGAGTCATGAGGGCGCGCTCATCTCCATCGATGGGCAGACCGATTTGCACATGAATCCGGAAGATCGGGTGGAGGTGCGCGCCCTCCCGATCCCGCTGCGCCTGCTCGAGCCCGAGGGCAGCACGCCCTTCTACGAGCTCCTGCGCACCAAGGCATCCCTGCTTCCCTACTGACCGATGGCGCTGATCGAGCTGGCGGTCAACAACCTGGCGGTGATCGAGTCGGTGCGCCTCTCGCTGGGTCGCGGGTTGGTGGTGGTCACTGGCGAGACGGGAGCCGGGAAGTCGCTGGTCGTGGACGCGCTCGCTCTGGCCCTCGGGGCGCGCGGCACGAGCGACCTGGTCCGCACCGGCTCGCAGTCGTTGCGGGTCGAGGCCATCTTCGACGACGTCCCGCGAGATCCCGATGATCCGCTCGATGAGCTGGTGGACCTTGGAGACGGCTCGCTCATCGTCAGCCGGGAGGTGACCGCCGACGGACGCTCGCTGGCCCGGGTCAACGACCGAACCGTGACCGTCGGGGCACTGGCCGCCTTTGGCGGCCGGATCGCGGAGATCCACGGGCAGCACGAGAACCAACGTCTTTTCGCCGCTGACCGCCAGCGGGCGCTGCTCGACCGGTTCGGGGGTCACGGCGAGCTGGTCGGCGAAGCCGCCGACGCGTGGCGGGCGTGGCGCGCCGCAACCGCCCGTTCCGACGAGCTTGTCATGGATCCGCGCGAGCTGGAGCGGCGCACCGAGCTGCTGCGGCACCAGGCGCAAGAGATCGACACGGCCGCGTTGCAGCCGGACGAGGACGTCGCGCTCGCGGCCCGCGTCAGGTCGGCCCAGCACCTGGAGGCGATCGTGCGCTCGATTGGGGACGCGGTGCGAACGCTGCAGCGCGACGGCGGCGCCTTGGATGGCTTGCGTTCGGCACTCGCCCAGCTCGAGGCCGCGGCCGCCAACGACGAGCGCTTTGCCGACCTCGCCACGCGGGGAGCCGCCGTCGTCGCGGATGCGACCGAGCTGGCCCGCGACGCCGCCACCCTGGGGGAGCAGGTGCACGGCGACTCTCCATCTCGCGCGGGCATGGAGGAGCGGCTCGGGCTGATCTACGACCTGAAGCGCAAGTACGGCGAATCCATCGACGCCATCCTGACCTTCGGCCGGGAGGCCGCCGACGAGCTGTCGCGCCTCGAGCGGATGGACGTCCTGCGCGAGGAGCTGCGGGTCGAGGAGCAGCACCTTCGGGACAAGCTCCAGGGCGCTGCCGCATCGCTGCACGAGGCGCGGACCCAGGCCGCGACAAGCCTGGCGGCCAGGGTGAACGCGGAGCTGCCGCCCATCGGTCTGCCGGAGGACGCGTTCGGCATTGACGTGCGGAGCACCGAGGTTGGCCCTACCGGCGGCGATTACGTGGAGTTCCGCTTTGCGCCGAACCCCGGCGAGCCTCCGCGACCGATGGCGCGCATCGCCTCGGGCGGAGAAGCGAGCCGACTCAGCCTGGCGCTCAAGGTCGTTCTCGCCTCGGCCGATGAGACGCCGGTCCTCATCTTCGACGAGGTCGATGCCGGGGTAGGGGGCCGGAACGCCGGACCGCTCGGCGAGCGCCTGCGCGCGCTGGCCGCATTCCACCAGGTGCTGTGCGTGACCCACCTGCCGCAGATCGCGGCGTTCGCGGACGTGCACATCCATGTTGGTAAGCGCATAGCCGACGGGCGCACCTACACCGATGCGCGCATCCTCGACGCCGGCGAGCGCGCCGACGAGCTCGCGGCGATGCTCGCTGGGGAGGGCGCGGGACAGGAGGCGCGCGCCACCGCCGAGGCGCTCCTCCGCGCGGCGGGGTCGTGACCGGTCATCCCTTGGCGGATGCCCCGTCCTCGCTCGGCGCAGCCATTGACGCCTACCTCCTCGAGCTCCGGGTCGAGCGCGGGCTCTCGCCGCTGACGATCGATGCCTATCGCCGCGACCTGACCCAGTTCGCCTCGAGTACCCGCGGCGCCGACTGGCGCGGGGACCCGGATCCGGCACGCCGCTTCCTGGCCGGCCTCCGCGGCGCGGGGCGCCGTGGCTCGACGCTGGCGCGTAAGGCCGCGGCGATCCGCAGCTTCTATGGCTTCGCGCTGCGCGAGGGGACGGCGACCCGCGACGTGGCAACGCTCCTCGAGGCGCCGCGCGCAGGGAGCTACCTTCCCGACGTGCTGGCCCGGGATCAGGTCGAGGGCATCCTCGGCGCGCCGTCGGACGACGATCCCGCCGGGCTCCGCGACGGCGCCATTCTGGAGCTGCTGTATGCCAGTGGCCTGCGGGTCAGCGAGCTGATCGGTCTCGACCTGGACCGGTTGGACCTGGCGAACCTGCAGCTGCGCGTCATCGGCAAGGGGAACAAGGAGCGTCGGGTGCCGATGGGTGAACCGGCGCGTGACCGGCTGCATCGGTACATCAGCGGCCCACGCCAGGAATGGACGGCGCGGAGACCGACCAGTGCCGTGTTCGTCAGCCAGCGCGGTCGCAGGCTGGGCCGGGAGGCGGTCTGGCGAATCGTGCGACGCTGGAGCGCGGCCGCCGGTGTCGCGACCCGCGTGACGCCGCACACGTTTCGGCACAGCTTTGCGACCCATCTGCTGGAGGGTGGCGCCGATCTGCGGGTGGTCCAGGCGCTGCTGGGCCATGCTAGCATCAGCACCACCCAGCTCTACACGCATCTGACCGGCGAGCGGCTGCGCGAGGTCTACGCGCGGTCGCATCCTCGGGCCTGAGCGATCCGAGACGGGTCGCAGAGCGGAGCGCGCATGAGTTACGCCCGGAACCTGTTGAGCCGCGGGGAGGAGATCGTCTTCGAGACCCGCCAGCACTGGTTCGCGGTGCTCGCCCGAGTGTGGGTCTTCGCCGTCCTCTCGGTGCTTGCGTTGGCGGTCCTCATCTGGCAGTCCACTTCAGCCCGCTGGCAGGGGACCGGCCTCCTCCAGATCGCAGCCCTGGTGGTGCTGCTCGGCGCGCTGGCGCGCATCGGTCTGGTGCTGTGGAGCTGGCAGAACCAGGAGTACCTGGTCACCAGCCGGCGAATCATCAAGGCGGAAGGGATCCTCAACAAGGCCATGACCGATTCCAGCCTGGAGAAGATCAACGACGCGCATCTGACCCAGAGCTGGCTCGGGCGCATCTTCCGCTACGGCCACCTGGACATCATGACCGCGGCGGACGAGCCGGGAGCCGTCGAGGACTTCCCGATGATGGCGGACGCCATCCAGTTCAAGATCGCGATGATGAACCAGAAGGAGCTGCTCGAGCGCCCTGACCTGGCACGACCGGCGGCCCAACGGCCATCCGCACCGCCCACCATGCAGCGTGCCGAAGCACTCCCGCCTCGCGCTGGATCGGACCAGGTCCAGGCGGTGCGCAGCGCGCCCCAGCCTGAGGGAGGCGCCGCGGCCGAGCCTGACGCTGGTGCATCGGATTTCGGATCGGATGCGATGGGTGCCGGAGCCGCAGGAGCCGCCACGGGAGGGAGTGCCGAGCTGGCAGCCACCCTCGAGCGCCTGGCCGGGCTCCGCGACCGCGGCCTGATCACGCCTGAGGAGTACGAAGCCAAGAAGCGCGACATCCTGGAGCGGATGTAGGTGCTCGAGGCACGCCTCGGCGCGCTGCCGGACGGCATCTACGGGCAGGAGCTCGAACGGCGGATCGACGAAGCGGCAAACGCGATCCGGGACCGCCTGGCACAACGACCTGAGCTCGCGGAGCCGCGCCTGGCGATCGTGCTGGGCAGCGGCCTCGGCGACGTCGTGGAGCTGCTCGATCCCGAGCCCCGAGTTCGCCTGGCGTACGGCGAGATTCCGAACATCCCGGTCGGGTCGGTGGGCGGGCACGCCGGCGAGCTGATCGCCGGCCTGGCGGCGGGGACCCCGGCATTGGTGCTCTCAGGAAGAACCCACGCCTATGAGGGATTCTCGCAGCGAGAAGTCACCATCCTCCTGCGCGCCTGCCTGGCACTGGGTGTCCGGAAGCTCGTCCTCACCAACGCCTCGGGCGGCCTGAACCCTGCGTTCGAGGCTGGTGACGTCATGCTGATCACCGACACCATCAACCTCTCCGGGGACAACCCGCTGACGGGTCCGAATCTACGGAACCTTGGTCCACGCTTCGTGCCCATGGCCGATGCCTTTGACGCAGACCTTCGCCAGTTGGCGCTCGAGGCGGCCACGCGCGCCGGCGTCGAGCTCCGCCAGGGGGTCTACATCATGCTCGCCGGCCCGAACTACGAGACGCGAGCCGAGATGCGCATGCTGCGCGGGTTGGGTGGAGACGCCGTCGGCATGAGCACCGTGCCGGAGGTGCTGGTCGCCCGGCACGCCGGGGCTCGGCTGCTTGCCTTCAGCCTGGTGACCAACAAGGCCACCGAGGATGTCGACCACGAGGTGACCCACGAGGAGGTGCTCGCGATGGGCAAGGTGGGGGCCGAGCGGCTGGTCAACCTGCTGCGCGAGCTGCTGCCGGAGCTGAACGCGTGATCTTCGTCCAGCAGGATCTCGTCACCCTGCTTGCCGTCGTGGTGGCACTCGTGGTGGGCATCTGAACCCCCTGCGCCACATCGACCCGCTGGGCGCGATCTTCTTCCTCGCCGCGGGGTTCGGTTGGGGCCGGCCCGTGATGGTCAACGCCGCCGCCATCCGTGGCGGCCGACGGGGGATGGCCTGGGTGGCCGCGGCGGGGCCGGTCGCGAACCTGGTCGTCGCCTTCGTGTTCGCGGTCGTCTACCGCGCGCTCGCGCTCAGCGGCGACTCCGTTTCGGATCCGGAGCGGCTGGTCTTGGTTATCGTCATCCTCAACGTCACGCTGGCCTTTTTCAACATCCTGCCCATCCCACCGCTGGACGGGTACAACTTCGCGATGGCGTTCCTGCCATTCCGGCTCGCTCTCCAGGTGCAGCAGCTGGCCCAATACGGCCTCCTGGTGTTGCTCGGCCTGGTGCTCCTCTCAAGGCTCGCGCCGGGCGCCAGTCCCCTCGACTGGCTCTTCACGGGCGCCGATGGCCTGGCCAGGTTGCTGACCGGTGCATAGGGTCGGTCAATTCGTGGGCCACCTGACCGCGCGGGTGACCGCGGACGACGAGGAAACGGTGCGCCAGATCCTGCCGCCGGCCGCGTGGCGCCTCTTCGACGCGATGCCGGTCGCGGACCGCAGGCACGCCATCGACGTTGCGCAGCGCCTGCTCACGCAGGGCCACGACGATCGCGATCTCCTCGCGGCCGCCCTGCTGCATGACGTGGCCAAGGGTCGCCGGCTTCGGCTCTGGCATCGGGTGCTGGGTGTCCTGCTGGCCGCCATGGCTCCCGGGGCGTTGCGAAGGATCGCCTCGCCAGACCCCTCCAGCTCGAGTCACGCGTGGTGGATCTTCCTGCACCATGCCCATCTCTCCGCGGACGCGGCTCGGGAGGCCGGCCTGGGCGAACGCTGCGCCGCATTCATCGCCGGGACGCCGGCAGCTGCCGACGAGCGCCTGGCAGCCGCGCTGCACGCGGCAGACGAGGCAAGCTGAACTGATGCCGCTCGAGCCGGTCGCCATCGTGCTGGATCCGGCGAGCCCAATCGCGGTGGGCGGTGAGGCATTCGAGGTGCACCTGCCGATCTTCGAGGGCCCGCTCCAGCTCCTCCTGCACCTCATCGAGTCGCGCCAGCTGGACATCCTCAGCGTTCCCCTGGCCCAGGTCGCGGACGCGTTCGTGGAGCACCTGGCGCGAGCACCGGTCGACGCCTCCAACCTGTCCGAATTCGTGACCATTGCAGCCCAGCTCATCTGGTTGAAGTCTCGTCGCCTGCTTCCTGGAGAGGCTCCGACAGCGATCGAGGATGGGACCGATGAGCCAGACGAAGAGCAGTTGCGACAGCGCCTGATCGAATACCGCACCATCCGGGACGCCGCGACGTGGCTGGGCGCACGCGACCTGCTCGCCCCCCTCATGCATCGTGAGCCACGCGAGTCGGACCTCCCGGATGCGCCCGCGGTGGCGTTGCCCGCTGTGCTTCTCTCCGAATCACTGGACCGCCTGGCAGCCGCTCCAGAGCCGGACGCGCCGCCCAGCGAGGTGGTCGCGCGGGAGATCACCATCGGCATGCAGATCCGCGTCCTTCTCGAAGCCCTCTCGCAGGGTGGGCGCGTCATCCTCCAAACCGTCCTTGCCGGGGCCAGATCGCGGAGCGAGGCCGCCGTGACGGTCCTGGCAATGCTCGAGCTCGCTCGACGCCGGCAGGTGCGCCTCGAGCAGTCGACGCTGTTCGGTCCGATCGTGGTCACCGCGGTGGAGACCGGATCATGAGCGAATTGGCGACATTCTTCGAGGCGTTGCTCTTCGTTGCCGAACGGCCGCTCGCACTGGCGGAGCTGGCCGAGCAGGGATCGGTGAGCCGGACCGAGGCTGAATCGGCACTGGCGGCGCTGGGATCCGCGCTCGACCACGATCAGCGCGGCCTTCGACTCCAGCGCCATGACGACGAGTTCCAGCTCGTCACCGCGCCGGAGGTCGGGGAGCGGCTGGCAGGGTATGCGGCGAGCGAGGTGGCGCGTGTGACCCCCGCCGCGCTGGAAGCGCTGGCGATCATCGCCTATCGGCAGCCATGTACCCGTGGCGAGGTCGACCGCGTCCGTGGCGTCGACTCGGACTACGTCATTCGCTCGCTGCTGCATCGTCGCCTGATCGCGGAAGTCGGCCGGCGCGACACGCCCGGCCGCCCGATCCTCTATGGGACGACCTTTACCTTCCTCGAGCGCTTTGGCCTGACATCACTGGAGGAGCTTCCGACGCTCTCATCGGATGCGGCCGGCCTCGTGGCCGCGATCGGCGCCGACGGGGAGGCGATGCGAATCCCGGATGCCGGCTGAGCGCGTACAGAAGCTGCTCGCGCAGCGCGGCATCGCCTCACGTCGCCGGGCGGAAGAGCTGGTGGTCGCGGGGCGTGTCACGGTCAACGGAGCACCCGCCACCCT
>VBGQ01000108.1 GCA_005882055.1 Chloroflexota bacterium | reverse complement strand
AGCTGACGCCTGGCCATCACGGTTTCCGGGTCGAAGGCCAGGCCCTGGTCAAATACCGGCTCGTTCTGGTTCGCGAGCGGACGGCCCTCGAACGTTCTCAGGGGAATGGCGTTCGACGCGAGGATACGGTCCCGGATGCTCATGGCGGGCTCCTGTGCGAGGGGCGGGTCAGGCTTGGTACGCCCGAACGAGAATGGACCGATTGTGGGCGGCGTTTCTGAGAGTTGTCTGAGGCTCAGACGAAAGCCCTGCCCAGCGCCTAGCGCTCGGTGAGCACCTCGGCGGCACCATCGGTCACCGCGACGGAGTTCTCGAAGTGCGCGGCCAGACTGCCATCTGCGGTGACCACCGTCCAGCCGTCGTTCAGGAGCTGCACGTCGTCGCCTCCGAGCGTGAACATCGGCTCGATCGCGAAGCACATGCCCTTCTCGATTCGCATCCCTGTCCCCGGCTTGCCGTAGTTCGGGACGGATGGCTCCTCGTGCATCTCGGTCCCGATCCCGTGGCCGACGAACGGTCGCACCACGCCGTACCCGTGCTGGTGCGCGACCGCCTCGATGGCCGCGCCCACGTCGCCGACCCGGTTGCCGGGTAGGACGGCCGCGATCCCCGCCTCCATCCCGCGCCGGGTGGCCTCGATCAGCTCCTGCACCACCGGTGACGCCGGGCCGATGGACCAGGTGCGCGCCGCGTCCGCGTGCCAGCCCTGCCAGATACAGCCCACGTCGAGGCTGACGACGTCGCCCTCGTACAGGCGGCGGCGCGGCGAAGGGATCCCGTGCACGACCTCGTCGTTGATCGATGCGCAGATGGAGCTTCGGAACCCGCGATAGCCCTTGAAGGACGGGATGGCACCGGCGTCTCGGATCATGCGCTCGGCGAACTTGTCGAGGTCGGAGGTGGTGATGCCGGCGCGGAGCTCTTGGTGCATTGCGTCGAGAACGTCGACCAGGATGCCGCCCGCGTGCCGCATGCGGGCGATCTCGTCGGGGCGCTTGATGGTGACCTCGCGGCCACGAGCGGGCATGCCCATCTCAGCTCACCGCCTGGCCAAGGCCCAGCGCATCGAGGATGCGCCCTGTGACTTCGTCGATCGTTCCCCTGCCGTCGACACGCGAAACTTTGCCGGCCTGCTCGTAATGGGCGATGACCTCGAGCATTGGTGGGACCTGCTGGGCGAGGCGCGCGCGGACCACCTCCGGCTTGTCGTCGTCGCGCTGGATAAGCGGCATGCCATCCTTGTCACAGATTCCCGGCACGCGCGGCGGATCCGTCACGAGGTGGTAGGGCGTTCCGTCGGTCGGGCACACCCATCGGCCGGAGACACGCTCGACGAGGTCCTCCGGTGGCACCTCGATGTACAGCACGCGGCTGATTCCCTCGCCCTGTCCGGCGAGCGTCGCGTCAAGCGCACGCGCCTGCCCGACCGTACGCGGGAAGCCATCGAGGATCGCGCCGCGAGCAGCCTCCGGCTTGCTTAGCTCTTCCATGAACATCGCGATCGTCACGTCGTCGGGCACGAGTTCGCCGCGCTCCATGTAGCCCTTCGCCTTCTCGCCCAACGGCGTCCCCTCGCGAGTCGCCCTCCGGAACAGGTCCCCGCTGGCTAGGTGGGGCAGCCCCAGCCGCTCGCTGAGGATGTCGGCCTGGGTGCCCTTTCCGGCCCCAACGGCGCCCACCAGAAGGTAGATGCGACGCCCGCCGAACGAGGCGCCATCGGTCACCGGATGAAGCCCTCGTAGTGGCGCATCAGCATCTGCGCCTCGAGCTGTTTCATGGTTTCGACCACCACGCTCACCACGATGAGCATGCTCGTCCCACCCAAGCGCAGGTTCTCGGTGCCTGGAATCGCCGCAGCCACGACCAGCGGCAGCACCGCCAGTGCTCCCAGGAAGAGCGCGCCACCCAGCGTGATGCGATTCGTCACACGTAAGAGGAACTCCTCGGTGGGCCGGCCCGGGCGGATGCCGGGGATGAATCCGCCGTTCTTGCGTAAGTAGTCAGCTGTCTGGTCGGGACGGAACTGGAAGGCCGTGTAGAAGTAGGTGAAGAAGACGACCAGGATGAAGTACAGCGACCCGTACAGGAGCGTGTTGCCCGTGCCGTTCAGGTTCGTGCTGATCCAGGTCGCCACGCTCCGTACCCATTCGATGGTGCTGGTCGCGAAGTAGGTCGCGATCTGCGCCGGGAAGAGCAGGATGCTGATGGCGAAGATGATGGGGATCACGCCCGCCATGGTGACCTTGAGCGGCAGGTACTGCGTCTGACCCTGGTACATGCGCCGCCCACGCACGCGGCTGGCGTACTGCACCGGAATCCGCCGCTGGCCCTCGTTGACCCACACCACGCCTGCGATCACCACGATCGCGATGATCACGAACGGGATGATCCGCAGCAGGCCATCCGGGCCGCTGATGATGGGCCCAGCCTGGTGCGGGATGCGGCCCACGATGCCCGCGAAGATGATGAAGCTGATGCCGTTGCCCAGCCCTCGCTCGCTGATCAGCTCGCCGAGCCACATGAGCAGGATCGTGCCAGCGGTGAACGACAGCAGCAGGCTGAGGGTCTGGAAGCTGAAGAAGCTCGACGCGGGCAGCACGCCGGCGTTCTGCAGGAGGACGGTGAATCCGTAGCCCTGGGCGAAGGCCATCGGCACGGTCAGCAGCCGCGTGTACTGGTTGAGCCGATTGCGGCCGTATTCGCCCTCGCGGGCCAGCTCGCCCAGGCTGGGGATCACCCCCTGCATGAGCTGCATGATGATGCTGGCGTTGATGAATGGGTTGACCCCCATCCCCACGATCGACGCGGTCGCCAGCCCGCCGCCCGAGAACAGGTCGAGCAGCCCCAGGAGCTGGTTCGAGTTGAAGAGGTTCCGCAGCTGGTCCTGGTTGACGTTGGGGACTGGGACGTTGGTGAGGACCCGGAAGATGAGCAGGATCCCCAGGGTGAAAAGGATCTTGCGGCGGATATCCGGCGCGCGGAGGGCGGTGACGACCGAGTCGATCACCTAGGACTCGCTCTCGCCTTCCGGTTCGGCCTCGCTATCCTCGGCTGGGGCTTCTGCAACCGATGCCTCCTCGGTGACCGATGCCTCCTCGCTCTCGGCCGCCGCGCTTGCCTGCGCGCGCTGGCGCTTGGGCTTGGCGGGCGGTGCGCCATCGGTCTCGGACGCTTCCGGCGCGTCCTCGACGGGCATGCCGTCCGGCCACCTGATGCGCTGCGCAGTGCTGCCCGCGGCCTGCAGCTTGTCGAGTGCGGAGCGGCTGAAGGCGTGGGCGTGAACGGTCACGCCAGCCGGCGCATCGCCGTTGCCGAGGACTTTCAGGGGCAGCTTGGTGTCACGCAGCAGTCCGTCGTGCACGAGCACGTCAGGCGTGATCAGCGTCCCCTTGGTCGCTCCGCTGAGCTTCGCCAGGTTGACCGGGGCGTACTCCACGCGGAATCGGTTCTTGAATCCGTGGAGCTTTGGAGTCCGAACGTGGAGCGGCGTCTGGCCGCCCTCGAACCACGCGGGGATCCCCCCGCCGGTCCGCGACTTCTGGCCCTTGGTGCCGCGGCCGGCGGTCTTGCCGCGGCCCGACCCATGGCCTCGCCCCACGCGCCGCGGCGGCTGGTGGGCGCCGGGCCTGGGTTGCAGCTCGTGCAGCTTCATGATCCCGAATCCTCGGGCTCGGCACCTCCGGCGGGTGCCACCTCGAGGAGGAAGGCCACTCGCCGGATCATGCCGCGGTTGGTTGGCGTGTCGTCGATGTCGACGCTCTGGTGCAACCGATGCAGCCCCAGAGCGCGGATGGTGCCACGTGCCGCCGCGTTGTGCCCGATCTCCGACCGGACCCAGGTCACGCGGAGCGTGCCATTCTTATCTGCCACGGCCGCCTCCCATCGGGAAAGCGGGCGCCGGTCGCTCGATCACCTCGTGTGGCGTGCGTGCCCGCTCCGCCCCACGCTTGCCGAGGAGCTCCTCAGCCGTCTTGCCGCGGTTCGCGGCGATGGCGTCCGCCGAGCGCAGTGCGCCCAGCGCGTCCATGGTGGCGCGCACCACGTTGACCGGGTTGGTGCTGCCCATCGACTTGGAGAGCAGGTCGCGGATCCCGGCGGCCTCGACCACCGAGCGCACCGAACCGCCGGCGATGACCCCGGTGCCAGGCGACGCGGGCTTGAGAATCACGTGCGAGGCACCGAAGTCGCGCTCGATGACGTGGGGAATGGTGGCGCCAACCAGAGGGATTCGGACGAGGTGCTTCTTGGCGTCCTCGACGCCCTTGCGGATCGCCTCCGGGACCTCGCCGCCCTTGCCCAGGCCGGCCCCGACCACGCCGTTGCCGTCACCCACCACGACTACCGCGCTGAAGCTGAAGCGGCGGCCGCCCCGGGAGACCTTGGCGACGCGGTTGATCTGGACGACCTTCTCTTCCAGGTTGAGCTTGGTTGGATCGATTCGAGCCATGGGTTCCTCCGCTACAGGTCGAGGCCGCCCTCGCGGGCGCCCTCGGCGAGCGAGCGAACCCGCCCGTGGTACTGGTATCCGCCCCGATCGAGAACGACGGCCTTCACCCCGGCGGCCTTCGCCCGCTCAGCGACCGCCTTGCCCACCGCGTGGGCAGGGGCGAGCTTGCCGCCCTCGGCGTCCCGGCCGGCCGCCCCGGCCAGTTCCGCCTCACGCGACGAGGCAGCGGCCAGGGTTCGGCCGTTGCTGTCGTCCACGACCTGGGCGTAGATGTGCTTCGAGCTGCGGAAGACGGAGAGGCGCGGCCGCTCCGTCGTTCCGGCCAGCGTGAGGCGGATGCGAGCGTGACGCTTGCGACGCAGCGCGTCGCGCGACTTCTCGGTCACTTGGCGCCTCCCACCTTGCCGGCCTTGCCGGCCTTGCGCAGGATCTGCTCACCCTGATAGCGGATGCCCTTGCCCTTGTACGGCTCCGGCTTGCGACGCTGGCGGATGTCCGCGGCCACCTGGCCGACGAGCTCCTTGTCCGCGCCATTCACCGCCAGGCGGGTGGGGGTCTCGACGATGAACGTGATCCCTGCCGGCGGCACCACCTCGACATGTTATTCACCAGCGTGCGGGTGAGCCCATGCAGGGCCCGATGGCGCGGCTCATCGCTGGGTCGCACGATGCGCAGCGTCCCGTCCTCGCGCTCCACGCGCATCTCCGGGTGCAGGCTGCGCTCGAGCGTTCCGAGGGGTCCCTTGACGGTGAGCCGCATCCCGTCCTGGGTGACCTCGACGCCCTGCGGGATGGTGATCGGCATGCGTCCGATGCGTGACATGGCGCTCCTCCCTACCAGACGTAGCAGAGCACCTCGCCGCCGAGATTCAGCTTCCGGGCCTGAGACCCGGTCATGATCCCGCGGGAGGTGGAGAGGATGGCCAGCCCGAGCCCGCCCAGGACGCGCGGGATCTCGGTCTTGCGCGCGTAGACGCGCAGGCCTGGCTTGCTGATCCGCTTCAGGCCGCTCACGACCGGCGTGCGACCCTCGACGTACTTGAGGCGCATGGAGAGCGTCTCCTGCACGCCGTCGGGGGCGGTCGCCCAGGACTCGATGAAGCCCTCCTCGGTCAGGACGCGCGCGATCTCGCGCTTGACCTTGGACGAAGGGACCGTCAGGTCCTTGTGTCGTGCCGCACTGGCGTTACGGATACGCGTCAGCATGTCGGCGATCGGGTCGGTTGAGTTCATGTTCTGTGTTCGTTCTCCTCGGCGGCGGTTCGCGCCACGCTCTGCGTGGGAGGCGCCTACCGCTGATGGGCCGCGCCCGGCGGCCACGCCATCGGTCTGGCTTCGACTACCAGCTGGACTTGGTCACCCCTGGCAGCAGGCCATCCAGGGCCCGCTCCCGGAAGCAGATACGGCACATCCCGAAGCGACGCATGAAGGCGCGCGGGCGCCCGCAGATCGCGCATCGGCTGTGCTGCTGGACCGGGAAGCGCGGCTTGCGGGCCGCCTTCGCGATCATGGATTTCTTGGCCAAATCGGCTCTCCTCAGGTTGCCTGGAACGGCATGCCCAGCAGCTGGAGGAGCTTGCGCCCCTCCTCGTCGGTGCGTGCCGTGGTGACGATGCTCACTTCGAACCCCCGCAGCCGGTCGATCTTGTCGTAGTCGATCTCCGGGTAGACGAGCTGCTCGCGCAGGCCAAGGCTGAAGTTGCCACGGCCATCGAAGGAGCGCGTTGGGATGCCGCGGAAGTCGCGGATGCGCGGAAGCGCGAGGCTCAGAGTGCGCTCCAGGAAGTCGTACATGCGCTGGCCGCGGAGCGTCACCTTGGCGCCTATCGGCATCCCGGTGCGGAGGCGGAACTGCGCGATCGAGCGCTTGGCACGCGTGACGATCGGCCGCTGTCCGGTGATGATCGCCAGGTCACCCACGGCGGCGTCGACCGCTTTGGCGTTCAGGATCGCCTCTCCCAGGCCGATGTTGACGATCACCTTCTCCACGCGCGGGATTTGCATGGGGTTGGCGTAGCCGAACTCGCGCTGCAGCGCGGGCTGCACCTCGTCGTGGTAGCGCTGGCGCAGCCCGGCGTAGGCGGGCTTCTGGAAGCCGCCGTTGCCACCGCGCTTGGAGCGCTGCGGAGCCGCCTCCTGCGAAGCCGCCTCGGAGGTCGCCATCGGTG
>VBGQ01000107.1 GCA_005882055.1 Chloroflexota bacterium | reverse complement strand
CGCGCACCCATCGCGGCAGAAGATCCCGGTGGTTCGAACGGCGAGAACGGACACGATCAATCCCTCATCTGGCAACTGATCATGGAACGGCGCGGCCTGCCGGATCGTGAGATTCGACCGATGATCCGGCGTACCGTTCGGGCGTGCATCCCTTCCGCTTTGGCGTGACCGCCAGCCGCATCCCGGTCGGCCGGGCGTGGACCGATCTCGCGCGGCGCGCCGAGGAGCTCGGGTACGACACCTTCGTCATGCCCGATCACCTGGGCCGCCAGCTCTCGCCCCTGGGAGGCCTTGCCGCAGCCGCGGCGGTGACCTCGCGGATCCGCATCGGCGCATTCGTGTTCGCCAACGATTACCGGCATCCGCTGCTGCTCGCTCGCGAGACGGCGACGCTCGACCAGGTCTCGAACGGCCGGGTCGAGCTCGGCATCGGCGCAGGCTGGAACACCTCGGACTATCGCCAGCTGGGGATGCCCTACGAACGCCCCGGGCTGCGCATCGAGCGACTGGAGGAGTCGGTCGGCCTCATTCGCCGCCTTTTCGCAGGAGAGCGAGTCACCGGTTCCGGGCGCCACTACCACCTCGATGGCGCGTGGCTCGAGCCACGTCCCGTGCAGGCGCGGATCCCGATCCTGATCGGGGGCGGCGGTCCCCGCATGCTGCGTATCGCGGCGCGCCAGGCGGACATTGTGGGACTGCTCACCCAGTTCAATCGCCAGGGCCGGCCGATCGCCATGCAAGCGACGGAGGGCGAGACGGCTCGCAAGGTCGCGATCGTTCGTGAGGCCGCCGGTTCCCGGGAGGCGTTCGAGCGGCTCGAGCTCAACGTCCTGGTCGCGAGTGCCGGCTTGGTCGGGAGCGGCAGCTCACCGTTGCGGTCCGTCGCCGCGATGGTCAAGGCGGCGGCCCCACTCGTGGTTGGTGGTTCCCCGTACCTGCTGCACGGCACGCTCGCGCAGGTGCACGAGACGTTGCTGCGGCGTCGCGAGCGGCTGGGAATCAGCTACTACGTCTGGTCGGCGCGGGCCGTGGAGGCCATGGCGCCGGTGGTCGAGGCGCTGGCGGGTCGCTAGTCGCGCCGCTTCGCAGCTCAGGTCACCGCGCCGGACGCCCGGAGGGCCGCGATCTCGGCGGCCTCCAGGCCGGCCTCGGTCAGAACCTGGTCCGTGTGCTCGCCGAGTCGGGGAGGCGCGAGGCGGACGGGCAGCCGTTCGCCGTGGATTCGGATGGGGCTGGGAGCGAGACGAGTCACGCCTGCTTCCTGGAGCCACGCGTCGCCATCGACGGCCTGCATCATGGCCAGCGCCTCACTCACCGAGTTGACCGGACCTGCTGGTACGTCCGCATCGAGCAGCGCCGCGACCAGCTCGTCCCGGCCCCGCGACTCGATGGACGCCGCGATCATCGGGATCAGCTCGTCGCGGTGCGCCACCCGTCCCGCGTTGGCCGCGAACCGCGGATCCGAGTCCAGGCTGAGCGCGGTGAGCAACCGGGCGAACTGCTGGTCGTTGCCGACCGCAATGGCCACGTGACCGTCCGCTGTGGAGAAGACCTCGTACGGCACGATGTTCGGATGGGCGTTGCCATGCCGCCGCGGCTCCTCACCGCTGGCGACGAGATTGGCGAGCACGTTGGTGAGGCCAGCGACCCCAGCGTCGACGAGCGCGACGTCCACCCGGGAGCCCTGCGGCGTATCCATTCCCGATCCCTGGCCGAGCCTGCGCCCAAGGCGCTCGGCCGCCAGCAGCGACGCCAGCGCACCCACTGCAACCTCGAGTCCGGCGAGCAGGTCAAGGAGCGCGACGCCCGCCTTCATCGGTCCACCGGTCGGCTCGCCGGTCACCGCCATCAGGCCAGTCACCGCCTGCGCCAGGAGGTCATACGCGGGGCGCTCGGCGGCCTCCCCTGCGGTTGCGAAGCCACCGACCACCGCGACCACGAGGCCCGGATGACGTTTGGCGAGCCGATCCGCCCCGAAGCCCAGCCGTTCAGCGGAGGACGGCCGGGCGTTGTGCATCAGCAGGTCCGAGCGCGCGGCGAGGCGGTCAAGGAGGTCGCGACCGCCATCGGTCTGCAGGTCGACCACGATCGAGCGCTTGTTGCGATTCACGCTCGCGAAGTAGGCGCTGAGGCGGTCGGCCGGGTCGCCCCAGAAGGGCGGACCCCATCCGCGGCTCTCGTCGCCGCCGGGTGGCTCGAGCTTGACGACGTCCGCGCCAAGGTCCGCGAGCAGCATGGTCGCAAAAGGCCCCGCGAGCACGCGGCTGCAGTCGAGCACGCGCAGGCCAGCAAGGGGGAGAGCCCGGTCCGCCATCGCGCCAGCCTACGGTAGACCGATCGACCGATGGCGCCCGGTGCGCGCGCGGGCGGCTAGCATCCGCGCATGAAGGTTGGCGCGGTGATGCCCATCAGCGAGGGCGAGCTATCAGGGCGAACCGCTTCGTACGGGGAGCTGCGCGAGATCGCCCAGGCGGCGGAAGGCGCTGGTCTCGACTCGATCTGGGTGTACGACCACCTGCTCTTCCGATCCCCGGGCGAGCCGACGACCGGGATCTACGAGGCGTGGTCGATGCTGGCGGCCCTGGCTGCCGACACGTCTCGCGTGGAGGTCGGGACAGTCGTACTGGCGATCCCCTTCCGCAACCCCGCGGTGCTCGCCAAGATGGCGGCGACGGTGGACGAGATCAGCGGCGGGCGGCTGATCCTGGGGCTGGGGGCCGGATGGAACGAGCCGGAATTCGATGCGTTCGGGATTCCGTTCGACCATCGGGTCGGGCGCTTCGAGGAAGCGCTGCACATCATCCTGCCGCTCCTCCGGGAGGGCCACGCCGACTTCCACGGCCAGTACTACCACGCCGATGACGCCGTCCTGGTACCGCGCGGACCGCGAGCCTCCGGTCCCCCGATCCTGATCGCGGGCCGCCGGCCACGGATGCTGCGCCTGACGGTCGAGCACGCCGACATGTGGAACGCCGCCTGGTTCGGAGATGTGTCGGAGAGCGAGTCCCGCGTCGCGCCACTTCGCGAGGCACTGGCCGCGGCGGGTCGGGACCCATCGACGCTGGAGGTCACGATTGGGGTGAACGTCGTCTTTCCTGAGCTGGTGACGCCGGCGGATGAGGTTCCCACCCACGCCCTTCGCGGCACGGCTGACGAGATCGCACGGGGGCTGCGCGGTTACCGCGACGCCGGCGTCTCCCACGTCATCGCGGCATGCACTCCACCATCGGCCGCCGGAATGCAGGTCCTGGCTGAGGCGAGGCGCTTGGTGGGCGCGCAGGGCTAGCCGGCGGCCTCGGCGGGCTCGCGGGTCCAGAGCGTGTGTCGATCGCGGGAACCGCGGCGAGCAGCCCGCAGCAGCGACCGGCCGACAAGGCGCCGGCCACAGGTGGCGCAGACGTACCAGCGTCCATCGCGCGCGAGCGCGACCCGGTGCTCAGGGATGAGGACCCGCCAGGTGGCGCGCCGAAGGCGCGCGGCAGCCGCCATTCGGCGCTCATGCAGGAGTGCCTCGACGCCAGGGACCGATAGCGCCTGCGCGTGGCGCAAGGCGCTCGGGTAGCGCATGGCCTCCAGTCGGAGCGCGACAACCGGATCGGGGTCGAAGCGAGTGAAGAGGTCGAGCGCGACCGCGTAGAACTCGCGTCCGTGGTGGACGGCGTGCCGCCGTCGGCCGTGCCGCTTCCCGGATTCAGGGGCCAGCCAGTGCGCCAGCTCGTGCAGCAGCGTGTGGCGCGCGTCATCCGAATCTCTCCCGGCCGTGACCGCGATCGAGGCGGCAGCGCGACGGGTCAGGCCCGTCGACAGCTCGCGGCGGGCACGGCGCCATCGGAGCACGGCCGGTGGGTCCACCCCAGCCTCCTGGCACACGCTGATGGCCAGCGCTACCGCCCACGCCGGGGCGGAGCCCACCTTCATCGGTCCGATGTCTGGGGTTCGGCTGGAGCCTCGGGCTCCTCCGGCGTCTCGGGCTCGGCTGGAGCCTCGGGCTCCTCCGGCGTCTTGGGAAGCCCTCGGAGAAGCCGCCCAACCTCATCGAGCCAGGCCTGAAGGGCGGCATCGGTGTAGGTGTAGTCGTCATAGGTAAAGCCGGCCATGTCCGCTCCAAAGCGGGCGACGTAGTCCGCGGGCGTCACACGCCGGAACGGAAAGGCGGATGCGGCCCGAGCGGCTCGTACCGGGTCGGCTGCCTCGCGTGGCGCCCCGTCGCGGTCCTGCGCGAGGCGGCGTTCGTCGCGGCGTTCTTGCCAGCGGCGGGTCAGCTCGTCGAGGCGTCGCTTGCGTGGCATGTGCTGCAGCCTAGCGGCCGTCCGCTTCGCGTGCGGGCGGTCGGCGTCAGGGAGCGGCGAACCCTCCGGTCGCGGCCACGGCGTCGGGAGAGGGTGGCAGCGTGCGGCGCACGCTCTCGGCGTCCTCGTAGAGGCCCAGCTTCGAGACTCCGCGCTGGATCCAGCGCGGCGCCCACCAGTTGATCCGGCCCATGACCCGCATGAAGGCCGGCACCAGCAACCCGCGAACGAGCGTGGCGTCGATCAGCACAGCCAGGGCCTGGATGAGTCCGAGCGCCTTGATGAAGGTGATCGAGGAGAGGCCGAAGGCCGCAAAGACCGCGACCATGATCAGCGCGGCCCCGGTGATGATCCCGCCGGTGATGCCGATCCCCTCTGCGACCGCCTGCGTGTTGTTGCCGGTCGCCAGGTACCGCTCGCGGATGCGCGAGAGGAGCAGCACCTCGTAGTCCATCGAGAGGCCAAACAAGATCGCGAACATGATCACCGGCAGCCATGCACCGATGGCGCCGGAGGGCTCGAAGCCGAGCGGCCCCGACAGGTGGCCCTGCTGGAAGATCCACACCAGCGCACCAAAGCTGGCGCTGATGCTGATCAGGCTCATGAGCACGGCCTTGATGGGCAGGAAGACCGATCCAAAGGTCAGGAAGAGGACGCCAGCCGTCACGAGCACCACGATCAGAATTGCGACTGGCACCGAGCTGCGGAAGCTCGTGATGAAGTCGGCTGACCGGGACGGCAGCCCGCCAGTGAGGACCTGCGATCCCTCGGGTACCGGCACGGCGCGAACGCGTGCCACCA
>VBGQ01000106.1 GCA_005882055.1 Chloroflexota bacterium | reverse complement strand
GTGCCGAACACGAGCAGGACGTCCGCCTGCACGCGCCCCGGCCGGCGAACGAAGCCGATGACCGCGGCGGCAAAGAGCGCGAAGAAGGCGACCTCGATGACGACCGTCACCACGTCAGGCGGCCTCGATCGTCAAGCCACGGACGAACGCATCCTCGTCCGGATGGGCGCGGGTCGGACGCGCATCGAGCGAGTCGATGAATGTTCGGGCCAGCTCAGGATCGAACTGCGTGCCAGCCCCGGCGGTGATCTCCCCGCGCGCCTCGTCGGACGAGCGCGCCTTGCGGTACGGACGTTCCTGGGTGATGGCGTCGAACGCGTCGACGACCGCAACGATCCGAGCCCCGAATGGGATCTCGTGACCGCGAAGGTGGTCTGGATAGCCGCCGCCGTCCCATCGCTCGTGGTGGGATCGGACAATGGGCGCCACGAGCTTTCCAAGCTGCAGCGGCTCGACGATCGTCGCCCCGATCCCGGGATGCTGGCGCATGTGCCCCCAGTCCTCCTCGTCGAGCGGCCCGGGCTTGAGGAGCACGTGCTCCGGCACGCCGATCTTGCCCACGTCGTGGAGCACGGCGCCGTAGCCCACCGCCTCGAGCACCTCCATGCCGAGGCCCGCGCATCTGCCCAGCTGGAGTGCGAGCGAAGCCATCCGGCCGCAGTGATGCTGCGTGTTGGGATCCTTGGCCTCAACGGCATTGGCAAGCGCCGCCAGGATCGACTGGACCGATTCCAGGCGCCGGAACGCTGCCCGCGTACGCAGCGCGGCGCGCACCCGCGCGCGCAGCTCGGCGCGATCGAACGGCTTGGTGACGAAGTCGGTGGCTCCAGCGTCGAGCCCCGCAACCTTGTCGGCGGTTTCGTGCAGGCCGCTGACGAGGATGACCGGAAGGGTGGCCATCGCCAGGTCGGCGCGAAGGCGCCGGGTGAGTTCGATCCCGTTGATGCGTGGCATCTGGATGTCGGTCACGACCAGGTCGGGCTGGTGCGCGTACGTCTCCGCGAGGGCCTCCTCACCGTCCTGCGCCTGGACGAGGCGATACCCGTCGCGGCCGAGGATCGAAACGAGCAGGGCGCGAGTCGCTGGGTCGTCGTCGGCGACCAGGATGCAGGGGATTCCGTCCGGGGATGGCCGGTCGCCGTTGGTTGCTGGCATATGGGCAGCGGTTCTCGTGCGCGCAGGTCCGACTGGCAGAGGCCCACCATACGCGTTGCCCCTCCGCACCGTGATGAGGCTTTAGTACCGGTTACCCTCGGCTAGAGGCGCATCCGGCAGTACGCCGGTGGCGGACGGCCCGGTCGGGCGCGTTCGCGGTTTCCTCCGCGTAGACTCAGGCCGTGCCGGATCAGGACGCCCACCTGGAGCGTCTGCGCGCCATCTGCCTCGCCTTGCCAGGGGCGACCGAGGGCGGCGGAGTCGGTAACCCGTCGTTTCGCGTGCGGGACAAGATCTTTGCCATGCGCCACGATCGCCACGCGGAGCAATGGTCCGTCTGGTGCAAGGCACCCGCGGGAGCCCAACGAACCCTGGTTGATGCGGATCCGGTCCGTTACTTCGTGCCGCCATATGTCGGCGTGCACGGTTGGATCGGCATCTCCCTGGAGGTCGACCCGGATTGGGACTTTGCCGCGGAGCTGATCGAGCAGAGCTATCGCATGACCGCTCCCCGTACGCTGATAGCCCGCATGGAGGATGGCAACGACCGATGAGCAACCAGGACGTCGTTCGCGACTACGTTGAGGCCACCGTGGCGGGCGACCTCGAGCGGGAAGCCGCGCTGCGCCATCCCGATTGGAGCGTCCACTGGCCGCAGTCCGGCGAACGGGTCGTCGACGAGGCTTCCTACGGCCAGATCATCCGAAACTACCCGGGCGGATCCCCCACCTCACGCGTCACCCGAATCGCCGGAACGGAGGACCGTTACGTCGCGACGCCGAGCGGCACCCTCGCGCGGGTCGGAGGTCAGGGCGACTTCTGGGTGGGGGAGTGGGAGGTCACCTATCCCGACGGAGTGACGTACCAGTGCGTGGACCTGATGGATCTGCGCGACGGGAAGGTGTGACGTGAGACGGTCTACTGGGCGCCGCGATTCGATGCCCCGGCCTGGCGCGGCCAATGGGTCGAGCGGGCTTGACCGATGGGCGATGAGAAGCTGATCCGGGACCAGGCCGGCAGCTATCACAGCGAGGATGGCCGCTTCAGCGTCGAGAACGACGGGCGCTGGAACGTGCGTGACGAGCAGGAGCACGATGAGCTCGGGCTGCCACGCGTCCTGGGGCCGTTCGCCACCCTCGATGCCGCCCGTGCGGCGATCGCCGAAGCCCGGGAGCGAAAAATCGTCAAGCTGCCGAGGAAGCGCCGCTAGGGCTCGTCCTCGAGGAAGGGCCAGCTGGACGGAACCTGGGCCGGCGGTTTGCCGATGACGACGGCGATTTCGAGATGGGTCTTGAGCTCGATATCGGCAGGGTTGCCGCTCGCCTTCTGTCCGTTCACGTATACCGCGATCGCGGTGTTCGACGAGCAGAACTCTCCGACGCACTGATCGTCGAGGCGAACTCCCCATTCGGTGAAGAACTGACCCAACGTCGCCGGTTTCTGGTTGGCGACCTGTGACTCGCTGTGGAGGATGCCATCCGGGGCGTGGGTGTGGAGCTCTGACAGGCAGGGGACGGCGCACACGCCGACCTGGTAGTCCTTCCCGGTGCCATCAGCCGTCGGCTTTCCGAGCACGCCTTTTTCCTTGGTGTCGATGCCGATACCGGCGGGTACCTGGATCGGCGTGCCATCCACCAGCACGTCCAGGTGAGCGTGCGTATGCGTGACCAGAAACTCCCGCGTGGTTGGCTCGAAACCGGCTTTCCGCGCAAGGCTCATGGGATCGGGTGGCGCGGGCCAATTGGGCTGCGCGAGGGGCGCGCTGTTTCCGCAAGCGGGCAGAACGACCGCGAGCGAGAGGAGCAGGACTGTGGTCTTGGGCGCGAATCGCGAGCCGGCGCCGCGCATGGTCCCTCCGAATGGAGCGCGAATCAGTGGCGCAGTGTAGCAACCGGCTCCGCATACTCAAAGACCGATGGAGCGGGCTTGCCGGGTGATCCTGATCGGCATGATGGGCGCAGGCAAGTCCACCGTCGGCCGGTTGCTGGCCCACCACACGGGCTGGCCTTTCCTCGACAACGATGAGCTGCTCCTCCAGATCGTTGGCAAGACCCCGCGAGCGCTGCTGGCCGAAGACGGGGAAGAGACGCTGCGTGCGTCTGAGTCGGCGGCCCTACGCATGGGGCTTGCCTCTCCCGCTCCCTCAATCGTGAGCGCCGCCGGTGGCGTGATCCTGGATCCCGACAACCGTCGCGACCTGCAGGGGGACGCCGCGGTGATCTGGCTCAAGGCGAACGAGGCGACGGTCGGGCAGCGCGCGATGGGAGCAGCGCACCGACCCTGGCTTGACACTGGTGGAGCCGGATGGATTCGGGCGGCCATCGCGGAGCGGAATCCCCTGTACGCATCGGTCGCGGACCTGATGGTCGAGGTCGATCGCAGCTCGTCGAAGAAGGTGGCTCGCGAGATCCTCGAATGGTTGCAGCGGTTCGAGCCATGCCGGAGCGTCCTGCCGTGACCCGCATCTCGGCGGGGGCGCGTGCGCGGCTCGCATATGTGGCCCTGTCCGCCGCCATCGGGGCGCTCTATCCCTACATCCCGATCTATTACCACTCGCTCGGGTTGGGCCTGGGCTCGATCGGCCTGGTGGCGGCGGTCTTCTCCGCTGCCGGCATGGTGGGCTCGCCTCTCTGGGGAGCCGCGGCGGATCGGTTTGGACGATCGCGTTTCGTCCTCCTGATCCCGGCAAGCCTGGCATCTGGTGCGTTTGCGGCGCTGGCGCTGGCCCATGGCCTGTGGGCCGTCGCCGCTGCTGCTGCCGCAGCCTCCTTCGCGATGTCCGGCGTTTCGCCGGTCCTCGATGCGCGGGCCCTCGAGACGATTCCCGACGATCGGAGCCGGTTTGGTCAGGCTGGCTGACCGACCGCGCCGGCATCGGCAGCCTCTTCATCGTCCTGATCTCGGCGCTGCTGCTCACCGGCCTGGTCGGTCTCAGCCTTCAGTCACGGTCCACCGAGCCGATCCTGCCGAGGCTTGGCGGCCTCGCCGCCGTTCTCCGCTCACCAGTGCTTGTCCGATTCCTGGCGGTGGCCCTGGTGGTCTGGTCTGCGAACTCCGCGATCAACGGGTTCTTCTCGATTCACCTGGTGGAGATCGGCGCACCGCAGACTCTCGTGGGGTGGGCGTGGGCGATCGGCGCCGCCGTCGAGGTTCCCCTGATGTTCTCCTTCTCCGCCCTTGCGCGGCGTTTCGGGCTGGAACGACTGATCGTGTTCGGCGCCGCACTGTTCGTTGCCCGGGCTGCGGCCGTGGCGCTTGTCACCGACCCGGTGCTCGCGACGCTGACCATGGCCATCCACGGTGCAGCCTTCGCGCTCGTCCTGATCGGGTGCGTGGCCTACGTCTCACGCCACGCTCCGACGGGGGCCGCCGCCGCGGCCCAGGGCGTGCTCACCGCCACGATCATGGGGTTGGCCATGATCATCGGTCCCGAGATCGGCGGCGAGCTGTCCGCTCGCCTGGGCCTGCCGGGGATGTTCGTTGCCGCCGGGATCGCCGGTGCCGGCGGCGTCATCGGTTTGGCCTGGTTGCTCGCTCCGGCGCTCGGCCGGGCGTCAGCGGTGGTGGTTCCGGAGGCCTAGGTCGCCTCCTCGCCGATGTCCTCGTTCCAGAGCTCGGGAGATTCGGCGATGAACTCGTCCATCATGGCTACGCACTCCGGGTCGTCCAGGTTGACGACCTCGACGCCACGGGACCGGAGGTAGTCCTCCCCGCCCACGAAGGTGTGGTTCTCGCCCATCACCACCCGCGGGATCTCGTAGAGCAGGATCGAGCCGGTGCACATGTCGCACGGCGACAGGGTGGTGTACATGGTCGCTCGTCGATAGATCGATGCCGGCTGGCGGCCGGCCTGCTCCAGCGCATCGGTCTCGCCGTGGCGAATGGGGCTGCCGAGCTGCACGCGGCGGTTATGGCCGGAGCCGATCACCCTGCCGTCCACGACCAGCGCCGCGCCGATGGGGATGCCCCCCTCAGCCCGACCCTTCCGCGCTTCGTCCTTGGCCACCTGCATGAAGGTGCGATCGTCGGGGACCTGACTGGCGTTCACGCTCCAAGGATGCCAGTTGCACCGATATGAAGGAAGGCAGATCGCACCGTCCGGCACGCCAAATGCATGCGATTTCTCGGCATGAGCCCAGTCCCGAAGACCTCGGGACGGGCCGAAATGGGGAGAACGCGATCATGACGTTCGACGACAAGGAGAAGGAAGGCGGCATGCGCCAGCCCGACACCGAGTCGGGAGGGGGCCAATCGCCAGGTTCCGGCGGAATGAACCAGCCAGGCGGTGGCATGGGTACCGGCTCTGGGTCGGGCGGATCCGGCTCTGAGGGCGGCACGGGCGGCATGGGCACCGGCGGCGGGATGAACCAGCCCGGTGGTGGACAGTCGGGCGGTATGGGCCAGCCGGACGAGAAGAAGGACGAGGGCGTGACCGGCGGCTGATACTGCCCGCACGCCTCAACCGAACGAGCCGCTCATCTCGAGCGGCTCGTTCGTGTCCGTGGCACGTGGGCTGCACCTCCATCGGTCCAGGAGGTGAACGACAGATGGCAGATCTGACGACGAAGAAGCGTGAGGGCCTGCGCAGCAACCAGTTCGCGTACGTCGACACAAAGGGCGGGGAGCACCTCCCCATTCACGACGAATCGCACATCCGCAACGCCATGGCGCGCTGGAACCAGACCGAGTTTGAGAGCGCCGCGGCCAAGGAGCGGGCGCGCAAGAAGATCGTCTCCGCCGCGAAGCGTCACGGTATCGAGGTCGAAGACGACAGCAAGGTCGCGAAGCCGACGCGCACGCTGCGAGCGGCGAGCACCAAGCGCGGCCCGCGCGGAGGCCGCAAGAAGAGCTAGGTCAGTCGTCGGATAGCGCGAACGCGACCGAGCGGCCGTGCCGCTCGGCCAGCGCCAGCCAGACCTTGACCATCTCCTCGAGCGGCTTGGCGTTCTTGAGGCCGCCGACATCCTCTGGCTGAAATCCGAGGTCACCCGCCAGCGTGGCCGCCACGGCGTTCGCTTCGGGGTGATCGCCGGCAATGAACATCGCCGCCTTCTGCTGGCGCCCGGAAGCGGTTGACATGTTTTCGTAGCCGGTCGTGTTGAAGGCCTTGACGACCTTCGCGCCGGGCAGCAGGTCGGCGAGGTCCTGCGCCGTGCTACGGGCTGGATCGCCCGAGAAGCGATTCATGGCGTCGATCACCACGCGGCCATCCATCTCCGGCAGGCCGGGCGCGATCTCCGGGACGGCATCCCAGCGCAGGGCGAAGATCACGACCTCGGCGTCAACGGTCGCGTCGGCCGGGTTGGTAACTTCGGACCTCGGCGCCGCACCGCTCGCGGCCTGGGCCTTCTCCGAATCTGGGTCGCGGACACCGAACACCACCTCGTGCCCCGCCGCGGCCAACGCCTTCCCCAGGGCGCCTCCCACATTGCCTGCTCCGATGATCGCGATGCGCATGCTCGGTGCAATCATCGGCCAATCCTGACCGGCGGTATGCGTGGCGTTGCAGAATCGCCGTGTGAGCGGACCGGTTGCCATCGTTTCTGCCATGGCGGCGGAGCTCGACGCCCTGCGCGCTGCCCTGACCTTGACCTGGCCCATCCAGCTCGGACCTGCCCAGCAGGCGTGGCGCGGCCACCTCGACGGCCATCCGGTGGTGCTCGCCGAGGCGGGGATCGGGAAGGTCGCAATGGCTACCGTCGCAACGGTGCTGATCACGCAGGTCGAGCCGGGGATCGTGGTCTTCTCAGGGGTGGCCGGAGGGCTTGACCCGGCGTTGGAGATCGGCGACGTCGTGATTGCCAGGCGCCTGATCCAGCACGACGCAGGGGTTCGCGAGCCCAGCGGGATCGCCGCATACCAGGCCGGACACCTGCCATTCCTCAATCCGGTTGACCATCTTGGCTTCGAGACCGATGCCTCCCTGCTCGGCGAGGTCATGGAACGCCTGGCGCCGCTGGAGCTCGAGGAGGTCGGAGGTCGGCGCCCGCGGATCGTCGCTGGCACGATCCTGACCGGAGACGTGTTCATCAACGACGCGGCGGAACGCGAGCGCCTGCACCGCGAGCTGGGCGGGGTCGCGGTCGAGATGGAGGGCGGCGCGCTCGCCCAGGTCGCGGAGCTGTTTGGCGTTCGGCACCTGGTGATCCGCGCGCTCAGCGACCTCGCTGGCGAGGGGGCGCCCTCGCCAGAGCTGTTCGCGCGCTTCGTTGAACAGGTCTCGGCCAATGGAGCGCGCGTAGTGCGTCACCTGCTCCCCATCCTGGCGTGAAGAGGGAACCAATGGCGAAACGGGCGACGACCACGACCACGGTCTACCTCGAGGAAGGAGCCAAGCGAACCTTCGCGGTCGCGGTTGAATGGCCGGGCTGGGCCCGTGCTGCACGCAGCGCGGATGAGGCGCTCGAGGCACTCCTCGCCTACGCCGACCGATACGCCGCCGTTCCGCGCGCCGCGCGCATCGCCTTCGCGAAGCCATCGGTCCTGGCTGACCTGAAGGTCACCGAGCGGGTGGCCGGCACCCCGACCACCGACTTCGGGGCGCCTGGCGTGCCTCGACCCTCCGATCCGGGGCGCATGAGCGACGACGAGCTGCGCCGGTCCACCAGGCTCCTTGTCGCGAGCTGGCAGACGTTCGACGCGGCGGCCACTGCCGCGCGGGGAAAGCGCCTCCGTCTCGGCCCGCGGGGAGGCGGGCGGAGCCTGGCCAAGATCATCGATCACGTTCGGGAGGCGGACGAGGGGTATCTGGGCGCGCTCGGAGCGCGGGCCCCCAAGGCCACGGCGAGCGACCCGCACGGATCCATGGATCGGCTTCGTTCAGCGTTCCTCGAGACCCTGAGCGCGGTCGTGCACGGCGAGCCGATCCGCGAGCCGCGCAACACGAAGAAGCCGTGGAGCCCACGATTCGCGATCCGGCGATCCGCCTGGCATGCCCTCGATCATGCCTGGGAGATCGAGGATCGCACCGGGACATGACCGATTCGCCTCGTCCAGCGTCTAGGCGCCGACCGGTTCGTCGGGAGGGTGCCGAGCACTACCTGTTCCTGACGTTGATCTCGTTTGCGGGCACGGTCATCGCCACGCGGACCTTCCTGGATCTGACCGGATACCCGCGCATCGGTGGCGGCGAGCTGCACATCGCACACGCCCTCTTTGGCGGGCTCTTCCTGTTTGTCGCGTCGCTCCTTCCGTTGGTCCTCGCCGGGCGCTCCGTCTACCGCGCCTCCGCGGTGCTGGGTGGCATCGGCATCGGTCTCTTCATCGATGAGGTTGGGAAGCTGATCACCAGCCAGAACAACTACTTCTATCCGGCGGCCGCACCCATCATCTACGCCACGTTCGTGCTCGCGGCATTCGTCTGGGTCCGCGCACGACGAAGGGCCGATGCCGACCCACGCAGCCAGCTGCTCACGGCATTGCAGCTGCTCGAGGAATCCGTCGAGGGCGACCTCCAGGAGGAGGAGCGCGTGGTGCTGCGGACCCGCCTCGAATCGGCCGCCAGGCATGCGACCGATCGCGAGCAGCGACGCCTGGCGACCGAGCTCCTCGAGTTCGTGGAGTCGAGGGATCTGGAGGTCGCGGCGGCTCGTCCTGAGCGATTCCGTCGCCTCCGCCAGTGGTGGACGGAGCGCCGGCACCGATGGCTGGGTGGCCGCGGCATGCGCTTCATCCTGGTGGCCGCGCTCTTCGTCTCCGGAGCGCAGGCGATCCTGGCCCTCGGCTCTGCGCTGACCGAGCTGACCGGCATCGATCCAAGCGGGAGTACGCGGCTCTTCAGCCTCGCCATGCTCCATCTCGTGCTCGAGGGAGTGTCTGGCCTCCTCCTGATCGGTGGCGCCTCGCTGATGGTGCTGCGAGGACGCCGAGCGGTGGGCGTCCGGCTGTCGATCGACGGGCTGCTGGTGGCCCTC
>VBGQ01000105.1 GCA_005882055.1 Chloroflexota bacterium | reverse complement strand
GCGGCGTTACGGGAATGGCAATCCGCAGATCCTGACCCGAACCGCGAGCCAGTGCAGTGGTGACCGCGTGACGTACAACACCCGCATCAAATCGACTGCCGGTGTGAGCCCGAACGACCGTGAATTTGCCGTTTGGCCCGCGCGTCACCGAGGCATTGACCGGATCGCTGGTATGGGCGACGACCACCTTGAGCACGAGCCAGTCGAGCAGGGCCGGGTCGTATTCCCGGACCACGGGCGGCAGGGTCGTGCCGCTGAGCGTGTCGCGCAGACGCGCGACGACCGAGAGCGCGGGATTGTCCCCACGTCCCGTGCCGTAGGCAGCGTCGACCATGGCGCCGATGTCGTAGGCCCGCCCGAGATCCGAGCGCCAGAGGGTCAGGTCGTTGCCACTTCCGGTCAAGGTGACCGTCGAGTCGGTCAGTGCTGGCAGCCCCGCGGCGAGCTTCGCCGCGACCGCATCGCGGTCCAGGCCCCCCAGGGCGATGTCGCCCACCCTGACCCCGGGAAGCACGTGACCCTCGTTGGCCACACCGATCGCGAAGGAGGCCGCAGCGGCCAGGAGCACGGCAAAAAGCATCGTGGCCGAGAATCCGAGCACCACGGCGCGTGCGCCGGCGAGATCGAGCGGGCGCGTGAGGCTACGGGCGGTGGCTACAGAGCTCAATTGGGTTCCTGCGGGCACAGCGGGGTTCCTCGAACGACGCTCGGGAGGCGAGGAACGTTGCAGGATTGTGAACGAGGCGAGGCCGGCTGTCGAGCGGCGAAAGGTCCTGATTGGCTGCTATACTCCACGACCGATGCGCCGCCTCCCGGCGGCGCTGTGTTTGTCCCCAGACTTCCCAAGAGGACCGATAGAGACGACCTGTGGCACGTAAGGCTCGAACCTGGAAGGGCGCCCGGACCCCGCAGGCGCTGAAACGCGTACGGCAGGCGCTGCGCCGCCACACCGTGAATCGCCGCACGCGGAGCGCGGCCAAGACGCTCGTGCAGCACGCGTCGAACATCGCGCTCGGCCGCGAGGAGGGCGACGCCACCGAGGCCGTCAGCTCCGCCATCAGCGCGCTCGACAAGGCGTCGGAGAAGGGCATCATCCATCCCAACAACGCCGCTAGGCGCAAGAGCCGGCTGATGGCCAAGGTCAATGCCGCACACCTCTTCGAGGCGGCCGAGGCCGGTCCCACGCGCGTCTCGCGAAGCCAGCGCCGCAAAGCGCCGGGCCAAGACCGATGAGGGCGACGAGACCTAGTCGGTCAGTCGCTCCCTGACGCCGCGAAGGCGGCCCGCCCGGGGAACTCGGCAGCCTCGCCAAGCTCCTCCTCGATGCGCAGCAGGCGGTTGTACTTCGCGATCCGCTCCGATCGGCTCATGCTGCCGGTCTTGATCTGGCCGGTGTTGAGCGCCACCGCGAGGTCCGCGATGGTGGTGTCCTCCGTCTCGCCTGACCGATGGCTGATGACGCTGCGCCAACCCGCGGCGGAGGCCATCTCGATCGCCTCGATCGTCTCCGTCACGGTCCCGATCTGGTTGAGCTTGATGAGGATCGCGTTGGCGGCGCGCTCCCGGATCCCACGCGCCAGCCGCTCGGTGTTGGTCACGAGCAGGTCGTCACCGACCAGCTGGACCTGGTCACCGAGCCGGCTGGTGAGCGAGCTCCACCCGGCCCAGTCGTCCTCCGCCAGCCCGTCCTCGAGGCTCACGATCGGGTAGCGCGAGACCCAGTCGGCCCAGAACTCGACCAGCTCGTCGGTTGTCAGCGCACGGTTCTCCTTGCCGAGCGTGTATCGGTCGCCGGCGAAGAGCTCGGTGGTCGCCGGATCGAGCGCGATCGCGATCTGCTCACCAGGGGCATAGCCAGCACGCGTGATGGCTTCCAGCACCAGCTCGATGGCTGCTTCGTTGCTCGCCAGGCTCGGCGCGTAGCCGCCTTCGTCGCCGACCGTGGTGGCGAAGCCACGCTCGTGGAGCAGCGCGCCAAGGGCGTGGAACGTCTCCGCGGCCCAGCGCAGGGCTTCCTTGAAGGACGGCGCGCCGAGCGGCGCGATCATGAATTCCTGGAAATCGGTTGACTCGGTGGCGTGCTTGCCGCCGTTGAGGATGTTGACCAGCGGCACGGGAAGCCGGCGAGCGCCGGCGCCGCCAAGATAGCGGTAGAGGGGCAGCTCGACCGCGTCGGCGGCGGCGTGCGCGACGGCCATCGAGACGCCCAGCAACGCGTTGGCCCCCAGCTTCCCCTTGTGCGGGGTCCCGTCGAGGTCGATAAGCAACCGATCGACGCTCACCTGGTCGACCGCGTCGCTCCCGATGAGCTCGGGCCGGATCGTCTGGTTGACGTTGCGGACGGCGTCGAGCACTCCCTTGCCGCCGTAGCGGGAGGGGTCGCCGTCCCGCAGCTCGACCGCCTCGTGCGCCCCGGTCGACGCCCCGGATGGAACGATGGCCGACCCCACCGCGCCGCCGTCCAGGTAGACCTCGACCTCGACGGTGGGGTTGCCGCGCGAATCGAGCACCTCCCGCGCAGCGACCTCCTCGATCAGCGTCGTCATGGAGCTCTACTCCTCGCGGTCGGCCAGGGCCTCGACGCCCGGCAGCGCCTTGCCCTCGACGAACTCGAGCGAGGCGCCGCCGCCGGTCGAGACGTGCGTCATCCGGTCGGTGAGGCCGAGCTTATCCACCGCCGCCACGCTGTCGCCCCCGCCCACGATGGTGACGACCCCGGCCGCGCTGCGCTCCGCCAGGAATCGGGCCATGGCATTGGTGCCTTCGGCGAACGGTTCGATCTCGAAGATGCCCATCGGTCCATTCCAGAAGATGGTCCTGGCCTTCGCCAAGTGCTCGGTGTAGGCCGCGACCGTCTGTGGACCGATGTCGACCACCACCCAGTCTTTCGGCACCTCGTCAATGGCCACCACCTGATGCTGCGCGCGGTAATGGACCTGCGCGGCGGCGACCACGTCGGTAGGCAGCATCAGCCGCACGCGCTTGCGGCGCGCCTCCGCGACGATGCGGCGCGCGTTGTCGAGCTGCTCGGTCTCGACCAGGCTCTTGCCGAGCGGCAGGCCCCTCGCGGCCAGGAACGTATTCGCCATGCCGCCCCCCACCAGGATCGCCTGGCAGCGGGCGAGGAGGGCGTCGAGGACCTCGAGCTTGCCGGAGATCTTGGCGCCACCGATCACGGTGTGAAACGGCTTCGCGGGCTTGTGGAGGAGCCGAGAGAGGGACTCGACCTCGCGCTCGAGGAGGAGGCCCGCGACGCTGGGCAGGAAGTGCGTGATCCCCTCGGTCGAAGCATGCGCGCGGTGAGCTGAACCGAAGGCGTCGTCGACGTACAGGTCGGCAAGGTCTGCCAGGGCCTTCGCGAACTTTGGATCGTTCGCCTCCTCGTCGCCGTGGAATCGCAGGTTCTCGAGCAGGATCAGCTCTCCGGGACGCAGCTTGCCGACGGCGTCGTGGACCCCCGGCCCCAGCGCGTCGCCGGTCATGCGCACCTGGTGACCGAGCAGCTGGGCCAGCCGATCGGCGACTGGCTTGAGGCGCAGGGCGTCGTTGACCTTGCCCTTGGGCCGGCCCAGGTGGCTGGCCAGGATCACGCTGGCGCCGCGCTCCAGCAGGTAGCGGATCGTGGGCAGGCTGGCGCGGATGCGGGTGTCGTCGGTGATCCGACCGTCGTCGAGCGGGACGTTCAGGTCCGCGCGCAGGAAGACGCGCTTGCCGGTGACGTCGACGTCACGAACCGTCTCACCTTGAGGAGGTTCTCCCCGGAGACCATGGTCGAGAGCCCGTCCACGATGCTGGATCGCTCGTCACCCTTGAAGTCCATGCTCACCAGCGGTTCCTCGATGATGCCGAGCAGGCCCTTCATCGGTCCTGCCGCAGCGGCCGCCTTGAAGGCGTCATTGGCCGCGTCCCGGGTGACCGGCCGGGAGGTGACCACCACCAGGTCATTGACGCTCACGGTGGGCGTAGGCACGCGCAGGGAGAACCCATCGAACCTGCCCTTGAGCTCGGGGATCACCAGGGCCATCGCCTTGGCCGCGCCCGTGGTGGTGGGGATGATGTTCTGGCCGGCGCTGCGCGCGCGACGCAGGTCCTTGTGCACGACGTCGAGCACGTTCTGGTCGTTGGTGTACGAATGCACGGTCGTCATCAAGCCGTGCTCGATGCCGAAGCTATCCAGGATCACCTTGGCCGGCAGCGCCAATCCGTTGGTCGTGCAGCTCGCGTTGCTGATGATGTTGTGGCGCTCCGGGTCATAGACCCCCTCGTTGACGCCCAGCACGATCGTTACGTCCTCGTTGCTGGCCGGGGCGGTGATGATCACCTTGCGCGCGCCGCCCTGGAGATGCGCCGAGGCCTTGGTGCCATCGGTGAAGACGCCGGTCGACTCGATCACGATGTCGACCCCGATCTCTCCCCACGGAAGCGCGGCCGGGTCCTTCTCGCTGAAGGTGCGGATCTCGTGCCCGTTGATGCGGATCACCCCATCGCCGGAGCTGACCTCACCGTCGAAGCGCCCGTAGGTCGAGTCGTACTTGAAGAGGTGCGCGTTCGTCGCGGTGGGCGCGAGGTCGTTGACGGCGACCACCTCGAGCTCGTCGGGATGACGCTCGAGCATGGCCTTCAGGCTCTGGCGGCCGATGCGGCCGAATCCATTGATCCCGATGCGGGTTGTCACCGAGGCTCCTCCAGCTGGTCCTGCCCGCCCCCGGGCGCCGCCAGCGATCCGACCGTGACTCCGCGTGATGAGTCATCGCTCGAGATGGTTGCGCGCCGGTAGGCGGGGTCGTGCATGCGTTCGTTGACGATGGGCAGTGATCCGATCAATGACACGTCGTCGGTGAAGCGCGGGGACGTGACGCGCACCCTGCGTGCCGGGCCGGGGAAGGCCCGGCTGTCGATCTCGCTCCGGGCGACCTCACGCAGCACCGGGTGGTGCTCCGCGATGCTGCCACCGATGACGATGACCTGCGGGTTGAGCGCGTTCACCAGGCTGGCGCACAGCACTCCGACGGCGACGTACGCCCGCTCATAGATCGCCGTGCACGCTGAGTCGCCGGCGTCGGCGGCGGCCGCCACCAGGGCAGCGTCGACCTCGCGGCCGCCGGCAGCCGCAACGAGCTTCGCGAGGATCGGCGATTCCCCGCGCTCCAGGAGGAGGCGGCCGTCGCGTGCGATGGCAGTACCCGATCCGATCGCCTCGGCATGCCCCTGCATCCCGTCGCCGCAGATCGGTCCATCGAGGTCGATGGTGATGTGCCCAACCTCGCCCGCGGTGTTGTCGGGTCCCTGGAGAGGCTCGCCGCGGGCGATGATCCCGCCGCCGATGCCGGTTGAGACGGTGATGTAGATCGCATCGTCCGCGTTTCGAGCGCTGCCGTAGCGCCACTCGGCCATCATCGCCACGTTCGTGTCGCGCTCGAGGAAGGTCGGCAGGCCAAGCCGCTCCTGGACGCGGTCCGCGAGCGGGATGTCGATCCAGCCCGGCAGGTTGGGCGGCAGGACCACGATCCCCCGCCAGGGATCGAGGGGTCCGGGAGACGAGATTCCAACACCAACCGGCTCGGCGAGTCCCGAGCGTCCGGCGTCCTCGCGCACCTGGGCGGCGATCGCACAGATGCGACCGATGACCGCGTCCGGACCCTCCGCGCCGTCGGTCGCGACTGCGCGGCGAAGCGAGACGGTCAGGTCCGGTGCGACGTGGGCGGCCCGTATCTGGGTGCCGCCGAGGTCGATCGCCAGGACCGGCTGGGCGGCTCCTGCATCCACTGGCGACCATTCTAGCCGCGAGAAGACGCGAAATCGGCCGCCCGAGCTGGGCGGCCGATTGAATGAGGGCTTGCCGGAGGGGCTATGCCCGAGATGTCAGATCAGGCTCCGATCTTGAACATCTTGGTGCCGCAGACCGGGCAGGTGCCCTCGGTCGCCGGCTTGCCGTTCTTCATCGTGATCTTGTGATCGTTCTGCATCGTGCGCTTGGCCTTGCACTTGACGCAGTAGGCCTCTGTCGCCATCGGTCCATTGCCTCCTTCGTTGTCCGACGTCGCGGGCGGCGCCGGTTGGTGCAGTTGGGCTGCTACCCGCTCTGCCCTTCGATCTCGCTCGACCATTGGGCGATGGGGTCGGCCCGCGTTCCGGAGTCGATCTCCCACAGCAGGTGGATGCCGGCCAATCCGGCATCGATACAGCGTGCCTCGGCGGCCTCCTTCGCCGCGCCTTCCAGGAACGTGCCGTCAGTTCGCTGCGCGTAGGCCGCGCAGATGGTGCCCGACCGCAGTCCCGCCAGACCCGCCAGCACGAAAAGCGCTGACGATTCCATCTCGAGGTTCGCGACGCGCTGGCGCCGCAGCTCCTCTGCGAGCTCAGGATAGCGAACGGGGAGCGTGCGCATCGCGCGTCCCTGCGGAGCGTAAAACCCCGAGGCGGTCGCGGTGAGCCCCACGTGGTGGGCAAACCCGAGCCGACGGCACGCGGCTGCCCCGATGGAGATCACGAGGTCGCCCAGGGCAATCTCCGGCTGGAGCGCTCCGGATGAGCCGACGCGGATGAAGGTCGGATGGTCGCTGATCTCGATCACCTCGGCCAGCACGATCTCGACGTTGTCGGTCCCCATCCCAGTGGACATCACCGAGAGCGGCATGCCGCGGAACGTCCCGGTCGCGGTGGTGATCTCGCGGTTGCTCCGCTCCAGGGTCACCGCGTCGAACCGCGCAGCGACCTTCGCCACGCGGCCTGGATCGCCGACCAGCAGCACGTACTCCGCGAGCTCGCCCCGCTCGAGAGCGATGTGGTACTGCCTCGAGCCGGTGCGTGGGGCATCCGCGCGAGAGAGCTCGGTCACGACGGGTGGCACTCCTCCTTCCGAGCACGGTCGGGCGAGGTCGGCGCGGAGTATACGCTCGCTCGACGCGCGCTCGAGGGGTCGTCCGCCGAGGCTCAGGTCAGGGGCTCACCGCCCTCCCGCCCGGTCACGGTCCAGGCGGGCGCCGGATCGAGGCCGCTGGCCGGAGCCGTTGCGAAGGTCTCCCCGACCGCCAGGCGCTCCGCGAGCGTCCGCAGCCGGCCGAATGCCCCGGTCCGCCAGGCCAGCATGCCAAGGAGCACCAGTAGCGCCAGGGCCGTGAGCAGAAGGACCGATGCGTACCTCGACGGAGCCGAGCGCGCCGCCATCGTCCAGGCGCGTGCGCCGTGTCGCCGCCGTTCGCCGAGGTCGACGCCCCGCCGGATCCCGACGCGGCATCCTCCACCTCGCCCCCCAGGTCGGGCAGCGCTGCCTGGCCGCTTGCTCCCGACGCGGCGTTCACGTCGCGGATCACGCCCGACCCGATCGCCCCGCCACCAGTCCCCGCGGCGGACGAAATGGCCGCGAGGACCTGAAGGTCCGCGCTGTCCCGCGGCCAGAGCCGGTACCCGCGGTCCGGCTGCTGCCCGGTGGTTTGCTGCCCAAGGACGCCACGCAGCACCACCGAGGTGCCGCGATCGAGACCGGCGGTACCGATGCCGCTCGCCGAGAAGACGGTCACGCGCAGCGGCCCGCTCCCATCGTCGACGCTGAAGGCCACGTTGCCCGCGGTCGAGCGAACCGGCTTGCTGGTGACGATGCCATGAACGATCAGCAGCTGCGCCTCGAGGCGCTCGCCCGCCACGCCGGTTGGAACCCCGACGACTGCCGGCTCGGCAGCCGTGCCGATGACCGTGGGCGGACGATCGACCCTGATGGTCAGCATGCCTGACTTGGTGGAGCGCGTCCCCACGACGTCCACCAGCGTCCCTCTCCGCAGTGTCCCGGCGCTGTCGCCGAGCCTCAGGAGGATGGCGGCGGAGGAGTCCTGGATCACCGCGGTCGGCGCATCGACGATCCCATTCCCCATCGTGACGATCCCGCGCACGTGAACCGCGGAACCGGTCGCCAGGGCTCGAGCCGCACGGATGGTGATCGTCGGGGGGTTCGACGGGCTGGGCGTCGGGGTAACCGACGGCGAAGCGGTCGCGCTCGGACTGGCGGTCGCGGACGCCGTCGGCGACGCACTCGGCGAAGGGCTGGCCGTTGGAGTCGTGGAGGGACTTGGGGATGGAGTTGGCGTGCTGGGCTGCTCGAGATCGAGGATGTCGGCTGAGTCGCGTGGCATGACCCGGTAGCCCGCCACACCGGTCCCGCTCGAATCGCGCTGACCGGCCACCCCCACCAGGGTCAGATGCGCGCCGCGCACCCAATCGGTGAGGTCGATTCCCGTCCCTGGAGCGACGAGCACGCGAACTGCGCCGCTGCCATCGTCGACGTCGAAGGCGATCCCACTGGTCAGGGTGGTCGGCGAGCTGACGATGGCCGCCGAGAGCTGGACGAGCTCGCATTCGGTCTCCTCACCGATGGCACCGGTGGTGGTGATCTGCGCCGGCGGCTCGCTCCCGTCTCCCAGAGCCGTGACGTCGGCCGCCGAGGATCGCAGCGTGCGTTGCGCATAGCGACCGTCGACGCTCCCGGTGACCAGCAGCTGCTCGCCACGCTCGAAGGCGCCGTCGCTGAGCAGCACCGCGATGCCGGCCGTCTCATCGACGACGCAGCCGCCACCATCCGCGAAATCCGAGGCCGTAAGGGCCAGCCCATCGACCGAGACGACGGTGCCATCGGGCAGCTGCCGGGCGTCGGCGATCGGGATCGGCAGGACCGGAGTCGGCGTTGGCGACGGCGTGACCGATGGGGTCGGGGTCGGCGTTGGCGACGCGGTTGGCGTGGGCGACGCGGTTGGCGTGGGCGACGCGGTTGGCGTGGGCGACGCGGTTGGCGCAGGTGTCGCCGTGACCGATGGGCTCGGTGTCGGGGCCAGGGTCGGAGACGCGCTGGGCGTCGCGGAGATCGAGGGCGATGGGGACCCGATCGGCTCAGCCGCCGCGTTCTGCGGATCGGGCGTGGCGCGCACCACGAAGTCGGCCAGGTTGTCATTCGTGTCCTGCCCGGAGCCGGCGGCGCCTCCCGGAAGTCGCTCCAGGCTGGAACCCGCGGGAGGTGCAGGAGCCGGCGTGCCCTCGAGCCACGTGCTGGTGGCATTCCCCCAGCCCAAGGCATCGATCGCCGTCGTCGCTCCCTGGATGCGCAGGGCGACGCTGCCGCCAGTGGCCGCAAGGCCATTGGCGTAGGTCGCGTCGGCGAGCGGCGCGTAGGCGCCAGCCGCATTGGCGACCAGCGAATGCGCACCTGGCGCGATGGATGGAGCCCCGGCCGCCCAGGCCGTCTTGCGGGTCACGGTCGCCCCGCTGGCGCTGACGTAGATCAGCTCCAGGCCCTCCAGCGGCAGCGCGTCCGGAGACGGGTTGTAGATCTCGATGAACTCGTCCGATGCGCTGGTCGCACCGGTGACCAGCTCGCTGACGACCAGGTGGGCCACCGGATCGAGAGTGCTCGAACCATCGGAGGTCGTCGCCACCGGGGCAAGCTGGGCGATCGCCGGCCCGAGGGCCAGGAGGCTGATGAGGAGCGAGAGGAGGGCAGCCAGCGCGATGCGCGTAGAAGCCCGAAGCTGCAGAGACGTGATGCCGGACACGTGCACACCTCGACCAAGGGAGGCGCAGCGGCGGACGGAGAGCGTGCGCGGTGGGCGCTTATCGTGCGATTACCGTTCTATTGCCGAACGGTCGCGGCGGCACGCACGGCCAACTCGCGTACACTGCGCCGCCTGATGACCAACCGACCCGCCGCCAGACCGTCCCGCGCCGAGGCGCGTCGCCGAGCGCGGATGGCCGCGCAAGGCCAAGCCGCAGATTCGGAATTCGAGGGATCCGAGGTCAGCGAGCCAGCCGCGCGGCCCGCGACCGGAGGAAGCCTCCTCCAAAGGCTGGTCCCACCAGCGCCGCCGCTCAGGGACAAGGGCGACCCACTCGCGGGCTTCACCTACGGCGGCCCGGCGCGCCGGCTCGTGGCCGCCTTGTGGCTGCTGGCGCGTCACCCCCTGGCGTGGCTCGTGCCCGCCCTCATCTGGATGATCGCCTGGCCCTTCTCGCTCGGAGGAGGGACCTACGCGCTGGTCGGCTCGGTCGCGCAGTACGTGGCTCTCATCGGTGCCGGTTGGGTCGGCTGGCAGCGCCCATGGCTGTTCGGGGTGGCCGGCGTGCTGGTTGGGTGGGTCGCCATCGTCTGGCTCCTGCTGTTGTACGGCACGCGCTTCGGGGTCATCGCGCCCAACCAGGTGCTCGTCGTGCTGCTGACCCAGTTACTCCTGCAGGTCGTGGTTGGATTCGTCGCAGGCTGGTATGGCGGCTACCTCCGTCGGCGGCTGGCCGACCAGCGCCCGAGCGCAGCGACCACCCGGACCCGGCGCCGCTAACCAACCCCCTAGCCTGGTTGGCACGCCGCGTGCACATGTGGGCGTGCAAGACGCGCCCGGGCCGTTCCTCCACGTGGCGAGCGGCGCCGCCAACGGAAGCTCGGGCCAGAGGCGGCCCCTGACACCGCTTCGCCAGCGGACGGGACGGGCCCTGGGCGCGCCTTGAGAGAGCCGTCGGGGCCCGGGAACCCTCCGTACCGGGGCGTCGACGGCTCTCTGCATGCCGTCAACGATCCGCGGCACGGCCCTCAGCGGTGCGCCGCGACGGCCTCGCGAGCTGCCTGCATTGCGTCTTCGTAGCGAGCCGCCAGGCCCAGCACCTCGCCGGTCGACCGCATCTCGGGCCCCAGCTCCGCGTCAACACCCGGCAGGCGCCAGAGCGAGTCGACCGGCGCCTTGACCGCCACCATCGGTCCATCCGGAGCCAGGCCAGGCTCGAGGCCGGCCTCGCCAAGGGTCATGCCCAGCGCGCAGCGCACCGCCGCGGCAACGATGTCGCGGCCGGTCGCCTTGGCCACGATGGGTACCGTACGACTGGCTCGTGGATTGGCTTCGATGACGATCAGCCGCCCGTCATCCGCGACGATCATCTGTACGTTCAGCACGCCGCGCAGCCCAAGCGCCAGCGCGATCGTGCCCGCAACCGCCGCGGCGTCCTCCTGGATCGACCGGCTCAGCCGCTGCGGTGGAAGGACCGCGACGCTGTCCCCCGAGTGCACGCCCGGGGGTTCCAGCTGCTCGAGGATGCCCGGCACGCACCACTGCTCGCCATCGGCGATGGCGTCGACGTCGAGCTCGATGCCCGCCACCAGCTCGTCGACACGCAGCGGCCAGCCGATATCGGTCCCCAGATATCTCTCCAGGTCATTCGCGGACCGCAGGACGGCGATGCCCCGCCCCCCGATCACCCACGACGGCCGCACGATGATCGGCAGGCCGAGCGCCTCGACGGCCGCCCACAGGCCGGGCGCGTCGGCGGCGAGCTGGCCCCGGGGGCCGTGCAGGCCGAGCTGATCGAGCAGCATCGCGAAGCGCTCGCGGTCCTCCGTGGTCTCGATGGCCTCTGCCCCCAGCCCCGCGATAGGGACGCCCGCGTAGGCGAGGTCCTTGGCCAGGTCGATCGCCGTCTGGCCACCAAAGGTGAGCAGCACGATCGGCGGCTCGCCGGTCAGGTTGCGCTCATGGTCGATGACGTCCAGCACGCTCTCGGTGTCGAGCGGCTCGAAGTAGAGGCGGCTGCAAGCGTCGTAGTCGGTGGAGACGGTCTCGGGGTTGTTGTTGATGACTACCGCGTCGAGCCCCATCTCGCGGATCGCCCACGCTGCTCGCACGCTGCAGTAATCGAACTCGATGCCCTGCCCGATGCGGATCGGTCCTGAGCCCACCACGATCACGCTGCGCCGCTCAGCGGGCGGCGGCACCTCGGGGAGCGCGTACGAGCTGTAGAAGTACGGCGTCTCGGCGGGGAACTCGCCCGCACAGGTATCGACCCGGCGATAGGACGGCGCGATCCCGGCCCGCACCCGCGCGCGTCGAATGGCGGCCGGCGGCACCGCAGAGAGGGCCGCGATCTCTGCGTCCCCAAAGCCCGCGCGCTTGGCGTCGATGAGCGGCATGCCGTCCAGGGCCCGCTCCGCCTCGACGAGCTCGGCGAGTCGCTCCAGGAACCAGCGAGCGATGCCGGTGACCATGCTCAATGTCGCAGGGTCCGCGTGGCCATGCCGCAGCAGGCCGATCAGCCGCCACAGCCGCGAGTCGGAGGCCGCGAGGAATTCACCCAGGTCGCGCGGAGGGACCTCCTGGAGCCGCCACGCGGGGTCCTCCCAGAGCCACCCGCGACCGCGTGGCTCGAGCGAGCGGATCGCCTTGAGCAGCGCCGACCCGAACTCGCGGTCGATGGCCATCGCCTCGCCGGTGGCCTTCATCTGCACCCCCAGCCCGCGATCTGCCCCGGGGAACTTGTCGAACGGCCAGCGCGGCAGCTTGACGACGACGTAATCGACCGCCGGCTCGAACGCGGCTGACCCGCCACCGGTGGCCGGGTTGGGCATCTGGTCGAGGCGGCGCCCCAGGGCGATGAGCGCAGCCACCCTGGCGATCGGGTAGCCCGTGGCCTTGCTGGCGAGCGCCGAGGAGCGGCTCACCCGCGGATTGACCTCGATGACCCGGTAGTCGTCGTGCTCCGGGGAGACGGCGAGCTGCACGTTGCAGCCGCCCTCCAGCCGCAGAGCGCGCACGATCTTCAGGGCGCAGCGCCGCAACGACTGAACGAGCGGATCGGGGAGGGTCTGGATGGGCGCGACCACGATCGAATCGCCCGTGTGGACGCCCATCGGATCCATGTTCTCCATGCCACAGATGGCGATGGTGGTGTCCGCCGAATCGCGGAGCACCTCGAACTCGATCTCCTTCCAGCCGAGCAGGCTGCGCTCCACCAGCACCTGACCGATGGGGCTGACCTCGAGGCCGTGCGCGATCCGCTCCCGAGCTTCCGAGAGGCTGAAGGCGAACCCGCCACCCCCACCGCCGAGTGTGAAGGCCGGGCGGACCACGACGGGCTGACCAAGCCCCTCGAAGAAGGCCACGCCTTGCTCGACAGACTCGATGACCGCCGACTCCGGCACCGGCTCGCCAATGCCTGTGACCAGGTCGCGGAAGCCGCCGCGATCCTCCGCGGCACGGACCGCCGCCAGCGGCGTGCCCAGGACGCGGACGCCATACCGATCCAGGACGCCGGCGTCATCGAGCGCGACCGCCAGGTTCAGGCCGGTCTGCCCTCCAAGCGTCGGCAGCAGGCTGTCCGGTCGATGGCTCGCGATGATCCGCTCGAGGTTCTCGACGGTCAGCGGACCGATGATCACCGTCCCGGCGACGTCCGGATCGGTCATCACCGTCGCGGGATTCGAGTTGACCAGGACCGTCTCGACGCCCTCCGCCCGCAGCGCCAGGCAGGCCTGCACGCCCGCATAGTCGAACTCCGCGGCCTGCCCGATGACGATCGGCCCGGAGCCGATCACCAGGACGCGACGGGGCGCCGTCATGCCCCGGTGACGTGGAACGCGGGCCGCCCGCCTGCCAGCGCCTGGGTCGTGGCGAGGTCGAAGATGCGGGCCGCGTCGATGGGACCGGGCGCGCCCTCCGGATGGAACTGGACCGATGCGATGCGGCCCGAGGCGTGAACCAGGCCCTCGACGATCCCATCGTTCAGGTCGCGGTGGCTGATACGGTAGCCGCCTGCGGCGAGCGCTGGATCATCGAGCACCGCCACCTCGTGGTTGTGCGCGCCGATATCGACGCGACCTGTCTCGACCTCCATCACCGCGTGGTTGCCGCCGTGGTGCCCCACCGCCAGTCTGCGCGTGGGCGCCTGCGCGGCGAGGGCCAGCAGCTGATGTCCCAGGCAGATGCCCAGGATCGGAGGACCGCCCGCGATCGCCGCCGTCGCGAGCTGGGCGACGAGTGCGATCTGTCGCTCCATGCACGCCGGATCGCCCGGACCTGGAGACAGCACGACGAGGTCCGGCTCGCCGCTTGAGACGTCGGCCGCGGCAGCATCCGGAGGGAGCACCAGGATCTCGAAACCTCGCGATGCGAGCGCCGTCAGCACTGATCGCTTGACGCCGAAGTCGACGAGAACCGCTCGACCTCGTCGCTCACCGGAGGGAGGCACGCTGAAGGGTTCGCGGGTCGCGACGGCCGCGACGTGATCGACCGATTCCCAGGCGGGCGTCGCCTTCGCCTGCGCGATCGCCTCTTGGCGATGCACGTCGGTTCCGCGGATCACGGCGCGCCGGCGGGCACCGCGTCGGAGCTGGAGCGTGAGCGCCCGCGTGTCGATGCCGGTGATGACCGGAATGCCACCGGCGACCAGCAGCTCCTCGAGGGACCATCCTGGACCCTCGGGCGGCGTGACCAGCCGGCTCACTACCAGCGCCCTGGCGTGCACGCGCGCGGACTCCAGCTCTCCGGCGCCGATCCGATAGTTGCCGGCCATGGGATGGGTGAGGACCACGATCTGACCGGCGTAGGACGGATCAGTGAGCACTTCACCCCAGCCCGTGGCGGCGGTGGTGAAGATGAGGTCGCCCTCGGCGACGACCGCCGCGCCGCGCAGCACGCCCTCCTGGATGGTGCCGCCCTCCAGCGCCAGGAGACCCGGGCGTGGAGCCGGCAGGGCCGGCGCAACGCCCGCCATCTGTCCCGAATACGAAACGAACGCCCGCCGCTGGTGTGCGGCCGGCGTTCCGGGCTCGATTCGAGGTACCGTCTGCATCTATGCTCCTTTCCGGCATCGCTGTGCCGGCCTTAAAGGACCGGGGACAGTCTAGCGCATCGACCGTTCAGGATCGGAGGAGCCGATGACCGCCCTTGGCGCGCCCCGCGCCGCCACCGAGCCCCAAACCCTCGCCGACGTGCTGACCAGCGCTCTCGCTCGTCCCGGCGTCACACCCGTGGTACGCGACGGGGCGCTGGTGGTGGCTGGCGCTGCACTCACCGCGCTTGCAGCACAGGTCTCCTTCACCGCACCCTGGACCGAAGTGCCGTACACCCTGCAGACCGGATCGGTGCTGCTGGTCGGCACCGCCCTCGGTCCCCGACGCGGAGCGCTTTCCATGGCGCTCTACGTCCTCGCCGGCGCCATCGGTCTCCCGGTCTACTCGGCCGGCACGTCGGGCCTCTCCACGCTCTTGGGGTACAAGGGCGGCTACCTCTTCGCCTTCATCCTTGCGGGCGCCCTGGTCGGGTGGCTGGCGGAACGCCGCTGGGACAGGTCGCCGCTGGGCATGCTGGGCTTGATGGCGCTCGGCACGCTGCTCGTCTACGCCATCGGCGTTCCGGTGCTGTCGCTCGTTACCGGCCTCGATCCGTGGACGGCGATCTACAAGGGCGCCGTCGTCTTCCTTCCGTGGGACGCCCTGAAGGCAGCCGTCGCGGCAGGCTTGATCCCC
>VBGQ01000252.1 GCA_005882055.1 Chloroflexota bacterium | reverse complement strand
AAGAACACCGTCATCATCATGACCAGCAACATCGGCTCGTCCAGACTGGTGGACGCCGCCGAGCGCGGCAGCGAGGCGTTCGAGGAGGCAGCCGAGCGCGTGCGCCTGCAGCTGCGCGAGCACTTCCGGCCCGAGTTCCTCAACCGGGTCGACGAGGTGATCGTCTTCAATCCACTGACCGATGAGCAGCTGGCGAAGATCGTGGGGCTGCTGCTGGGTGCGGTTCGCCGCCGCCTTGATGAGGCGCAGATCCAGGTCGAGATCACCGATGCCGCGATGGCCCACGTGGCCAAAGAGGGGTACGACCCGACCTACGGCGCGCGGCCCTTGCGCCGGGCGATCCAGCGAGAGATCGAGAACCCGCTCGCGAGGGCGATCCTTGGAGGTGAGTTCGCGGCCGGTGACACGGTGCGCATCGACGTACTCGACGGCAAGATCGCGTTCGAGAAGGTCACCGCAGCCCCGCCGCCGCGAGCCAAAGGCGGTGACGAGGAGGCCAGGGAGGAGACCCCCGCCTCAGTCAGCTGACCTGCCCACTAGACGAGGGAGAGCCGGTCGAGCGGGAACGGCGGCAGCGCCAGCGGCCTGACCGCCAGACGCAGCAGGAGCAGCGGGTTGTCGTCCGCGGCGCTGCGATTGGCGTGCAGCACCCCACAACCGGCGCACCGGTGGATGATCACCCACTCCCCTTTCCCACGCACCGTGATCGCGATGGGTTCCATCGACGAGCCGCAATCCGCGGCGCGATCCCCCGGCGTGTCGTCGAGGTGACGGCTCCACAGGCAGGATGGGCAGTGATTTCGATGGTTCGTTCCAGGTGCGTCCGAGGGCACGTCGGCGTGGCAATGCACGCACCGGAACGAACTGTTGCGAGTGGGCGACCTCGCTCGCCCTTCGCGGGGCGGGCGTGGAGGCCGGGCGGAACGTTTCAAGAAGAGAGTCTCCAGGTCGGTGGTGAGCGATCGACGTGGGAACGTCGCGCAACCGGCCGTGAAAACCAAACGGCCGTCCCCGAAGGGACGGCCAGCGCGGCTCACAAGGGCGTGAGCTAGCCGGCACTCCTTCGGAGGCGCGACGCGCCGGCGTCGTGTTCCGAGGTGGTGACTCGCGGTGAGTATGGTCATCGGTCGCGGGTTGTCAACCGTTCAGCGGCGGTGGGTGCGCCGTCCGCCGGCCGGGGTGGGCCGTGGACGCGCTCGCTCATCGCGGCGTGGCGGTGGCACGTAGCGCCGTCGCCGGATCTCGTCGTTGGCGGCCGCGATGAGCGGCGGGAACTTCACGAATGTCGCCCACAGCACGACGGCCAGCGCCGGGAGCTGAACCAGCAGCACGAGGAGTAGTGGGACGCCGATCACCGTGAGCAACGGGGTCAGGCCCCAGGCAACGGCGACCGGCCAGAAGACCCATTCGTGGAGCGCCAGGATGGTCGGATAGCGCCGGTATCGGTTCTGGGCGATGTTGTAGACGACCACCGCGCCAATCAGGAGCACCAGTCCGGAGACCCATAGCAGCGTGAAGAGATCCGGCTCTGTCCCGGCATTCAGCGATTGGAAAAGGATTCCCATTCGGCGGCGGAGTCTAGCAGGTCCCGAATTGGGCTCGGCCTTGGCTATACTGACCGGCACGCAGGCCAGGACGCCCAACGCGGCGCGTCAGGTCAACGCAACGCCACTGAGGTCGCCTGTTGCGCGCTCTCCTCTCCGTTTCGGACCGCGAAGGCATCGTCGAGCTCGCCCGCGGCCTGGTGGATGCGGGGATCGAGTGGTCGGGTCAAGACCCTCCACCCAGCGATCTTCGCCGGCCTCCTCGCTCGGCGCGACCAGCCGGACCACCTCGCCCAGCTCGCGGAGCACGGCATCGGTCAGATCGACCTCGTGGTCGTCAACCTGTATCCCTTCGCGGAGACCGTGCAGCAGCCCGGCACCACCCTCGACCAGGCGCTCGACCAGATCGACATCGGGGGCGTGGCGCTGCTGCGGGCGGCTGCCAAGAACTTCCCCGGGGTCGCGGCGGTCTCGGACCCGACCCAATACGCATCGGTCCTTCGCGACATCAAGAGCATGGGCACGGTCAGCCCCGAGACGCGCCAGAAGCTCGCCGCCGAGGCGTTCGCGCTGACCGCCTCTTACGACGCGCAGATCTCCGGATTCCTCAACCAGCAGGCGGGGACCCTGTTCCCGAGCCGTCTGACCCTGGTCGTCGAGAAGCGATCGGACCTGCGCTACGGCGAGAACCCGCACCAGTTGGGCGCCTTCTACGCGGACCCGGCCTCGCGCCAGGCCTCGATCTCGACCGCCCACCAGATCGCCGGCAAGGACCTCTCCTTCAACAACCTCCTCGACCTGGACGCGGCGTGGCAGATCGCGTCGGACTTCAAGACGCCCACGGTCTGCATCGTCAAGCACGGCAATCCCTGCGGCCTGGCGAGTGTGGTGGACCTCGCGGAGGCGTTCCGCGGCGCGCTCGAAGGGGACTCCGTTTCCGCGTACGGCGGGATCATCGGGGTCAACCGGGTCGTCGACGAGGCGACGGCGCGCGCCATCCGGCCTGGGTTCTTCGAGGCCATCGTCGCGCCTGGCTACACGCCCGAGGCGCTCGAGATGCTGCGCACCAAGAAGGGCTTCGAGATCGTGGAGGTCGCCCCCAACGACGTGAACGGACCGGAGATGGGGATCGGCAACTTCGACTTCAAGCGGATCGGGGGCGGGCTGCTGGTGCAGACCTTCGACTCGCTCGAGGAGGATCGCAACAAGCTGCAGGTGGTCACCCAGCGCCGCCCGACTCTCGAGGAGCTGACGGACCTGCTCTTCGCCTGGCGGGCGGTGCGCCACGTGCGATCCAACGCCATCGTGCTGGCCAAGAAGCACGCGATGATCGGGATGGGCGCGGGTCAACCCTCACGCGTTGTGAGCGTCGAGGTCGCCCTCCGCAAGGCCGGCGAGCGCGCGCCCTTGAGCGTCATGGCCTCGGATGCCTACTTCCCCTTCCCGGACGGGATCCAGATCGCGGCGCAGGCGGGGGTCACGGCGATCATCCAGCCGGGCGGCAGCATCCGCGACGAGATGGCCATCGAGGTCGCGGATCGCCACCACATGGCCATGGTATTCACCGGTCGCCGGCACTTCCACCACTAGACCGAATGAGACCGTGAGACCGATGGCGCAGCCGGCCTGATGGAGAACCTGATCGGGGTCGAGGCAGTGGCGGCCACCGAGGCCGGCGCCATCGCCGCCGCGCGCCTCATGGGACGTGGCGACCGCAACGGTGCGGACCGCGCGGCG
>VBGQ01000251.1 GCA_005882055.1 Chloroflexota bacterium | reverse complement strand
GTACCCTCCCGCAGGCGCGGTCGCGCAGCCAGGGCAGTCGTACTGACGCGGCGGACGTCCAGATCGAGCGCGATGCAGGGCGACCACCGCCTCCGGCGCACCTTCGGCGATGACCTGCCCATGGTCCATGAGGATCGCGTAATTCGCGAAGTCGGCGACCCACTGCATGTCGAGCGTCGCGAGAACGACCGCATGCGCGCTCCGCACGAGTTCCGAAAGGCGCTCACGGCTCTTGATCCGAAAAGCGGCGTCTCCGGTCCCGATGACCTCGTCCAGGACGAGGATCTGCGGCTCGATCATGGTGGCCACCGCGAAGCCGAGCCGTGCGCGCATTCCCGAGGAGTAGGTTCGAAGCGGCGCATCGAAGAAGTCACCGACGTCGGCGAACTCGATGACGTCTGGCAACCGCTGTCTGGTCCGTCTTGCGGAGAGGCCCAGCAGCGCAGCGACCAGCTCTACGTTCTCCCGGCCCGTGAGCTTTGGATCGAAGCCAACCCCCAGGTTCAGAAGCGCGCTGACGGCTCCGTTTCGGACAAGGCTGCCCTCATCCTGGGTCAAAATCCCGGCGAATGTCTGGAGCAAGGTGCTCTTGCCTGCACCGTTCGCGCCGACCACCGCCAGGCACTCGCCGGCGTGAACCCGCAGGGTGAGATGCCGCACCGCCCACAGGATCTGGTGACGCGTCCGCCGGAAAATGCTCCGCAAGCCCACGCGGACCGTCCGAGAGCGGTCGAACCGGAGGTCGAAGCTGATACCCAGGTCCCGAGCCTCGATGAGCGGTTCGCGCTTCTGCAACGCATCCCAGCGCACGCCAAATGCGGCGCCTGCCTGTGGAGTGGCGATCCCCTCCGCTGCCGTCACAGCACCTTCGCGAACGATCGCTCATGTCTTCGGAACCATGCTCCGGCAGGCACCACGAGCACGAGCCCGGTGACGATGGGGAAGAGAATGCTGGCCGCCCCTGGGCTGACGCCGTAGTAGCTGATCTGCCGAAAGCCCTCGAGCAGCTGCGCGAGCGGGTTGAACCGATAGACGACGGTGACCCAGTCAGGGAGACGGGCGACGAGCTGCGGCAGGCCATACAGAACCGGCGACAGGTAGAAGCCGATGCGCAGAATATGTCGCACAAGGTTCGCGAGGTCGCGGACGAAGACGGTCGCGGCAGCTCCCGCAATCGCGAACGGCATCAGCAAGACGAACTCGGCGACGACGCAGAACGAGTACCCCCATTCCGATCACGAATCGCGCGAACTCGCTGAACATGACCGCCACGGGCAGCACCAATCGGGGAAATGCGACCTGGCGCACGATGCGTTCGTTGCCCGTGATCGCCGTGCATCCTGAGCTGATCGTGCTGGCCAGGGCCTTCCAAGCCAGCAGGGCAGAGAGCACGAAGAGCGGATAGTCCGGCAGCGACCGGGCGAAGATCACCCCGACCACCAGGCTGTAGATCAGCATCTGCAGCAGCGGATCGGCGACCCACCAGGCCTCGCCGAGCAGCAAGCCGGCGCCGTCGCGAAGGAGCTCCGCGCGTGTCAGGCGCGCGATGAGATACGCGTGACCGGTGATCTCGCGGAGTCCGATCCATGTCCCGTTGAGGACCCCGGCATGTCCTCGAGCGCTTACTCGATTGTTAGCAATCTCACTCATGAGGCAAGCGTCTCGGGAATCGGCAGATCCTGCACCGCGGGCACCGCGAGCCCTTCATAGAAATGCAGCAGGGTGGATGCTTCGTGCCTCCAGTTCCAGCGATCCCGAGCCGCGTACCAGCAGCGCCGTCGTAGCGCCCTCCGTTCTCCCGCCGGGAGGCTGAGGATCGCATGCAGACTTGCGGCGATGCTCGCCGGGTCGCGAGGGTCGCACAACTCCCCGAGTTGCCCCCGAACGTCGCCGAGCACAGCGCGCTCGAATTCTGGATACCGAGGACCTACCACCGGCAGGCCGGCAGCGAGAGCCTCAAAGAGCTTGTTTGGGCTCGACAGGAGGTGGTTGAGGGTTGCTGCCTGGATGGGCATTGCCGCAACGTCCGCCCCGGCAATCCATTCAACCACGTCGCTTGGCGGGACGGGGGGCAGGAGGTGCAGCCGGCCAGCCAGATCCGTGCCGGCGGCGGCCTGCTCCAGCCGGGGCCGAAGGGCCCCGTAGCCCATGATGGCCAGGTGGGCGTCCTGAAGTTCGGCGGTGCGCATGGCAGCGACAAGCTCCGGCAGCCCTCGATGCGCCGCGAGACTCCCGTGGTACAGCACGATGTTGGTCTCGGCCGACACCCCGATCGCCGCGCGCAACGGGGAGGCATCGGTCAGCCGGTGACGCGGGACCGCGCAGTTGTGGATGACCGCCAGCTTGGCTGGACGCAGGCGCCGCTCCAGGTATTCGGCGATCGACGCATTGACCGTCAGGACGCCGGCACAGCGGCGGACCAATTGGCGCTCCCGCCACCGCATGAGAGACCGCAGCACCTTGGGCAATGCAGCGGCTGCGCCGGCCTCGCTGAAGATCTCGTGACTGTCGTACACAAGGCTTGCGTCGTCTCGGCGAGCACACTCCACTGCGGCCGGCAGCGTATTGAAGTCGTGCGCATGCCAAATGTCCGCGGGGGCGCTGGCCGCGACCACACGACTCCGCCAGCGACCCCAGCGCACCCACCAGTTGAGCCCAAAGTGGACGGCTCCCCCCAGAATCGGCCGGGTCGCCTGGAACGCGGCCAGAGCCAGGATCCGGACGATGCTGTAGCCGTCAAGCCGCTCAACGACCCGAGCAGAGGTCGCGGCATTGAGGACGCAGTAGACGGTCACCTGATACCCAGCCGCCGCCAGTGTCGCCGCCTCGCGCTGGACCCGCGAGTCATGTCGCATGTCATTGCCGACCAGCATGCCAATCCGAGTCGGGGCCGTCGCGTCTGAGAAGGCGGGGGAGCCTCCCCGACCTGTCGCCACCCCCACGCCTGCCTGTGCGGCCAACGTCGCATAGGCGTCGAGCAGGCGAGTGCGTTCGATCTCCCAGTTCCAGCGATTACGTGCCGCGGCAAGACATCGATCCCGCAGCTTCCGCCGCTCCACTGGTTTGAGCCCGAGGATCTCGTTGATCGCCTTCGCGATGGCCGCCGGCCTGGTCGGGTCGAACAACGTCCCAAGCGGCCCCTCCGCACCTTCCAGGACCACGCGACGGAACTCCGGGAAGTTGCTGCCGGCGACCGGGACGCCCACCGCGATGGCCTCGAAGACCTTGTTCGGGCTCGAGAGATAGTGGTTGAGCGTCGATGGCTGGATAGCGGCCACTGCGAGGTCGGCGCCCGCAATCCAATCGAGCAGGTCGGACGGCGGCACAGCATCCAAGACGTGGACACGGCCGGCGTACTTAGGGTCTGTGGCGGTGGTGCGGAGCCGCGCCTGCTCCGAACCGGATCCAAGAAACGCCAGATGAACCCCGGCGAGCTCCGGACGCCGAATGGCGCGCAACAGCTGATCGATGCCTCGATGAGGCGCGAGCGACCCGTGGTAGAGGAGAAGCCTTGTCGCGCGAGGCAATCCCAACGAGCGCCGTAGCGGTGCCCTCCGATGGGGCCCGCGTAGCGAAGGGGTGTTGTGTACGACGGCGACGTCGGGCCGCCCAAGGCGGCCCCTGAGGACCTCTGCGACGGAGGCGTTCACGGTCAGCACCCGCGCGCACCTTCTGGCCAACGTTCGCTCGAGGCGTGCCAATCTGGCGCGGGCCCATCGTGGCTGCGTGGCATGCCGCCCGGATTCGAGGTACACCTCGTGACTGTCGTACACCGCGACTCCGCCGCGAGTACGTGCGGCGAGATCCGCAGCGGGCAGGCTGGTGAGGTCATGCGCATGCCAAATGTCGGCGTCGGGCGCGGCGGCTACC